>JAGQPD010000720.1 GCA_020426865.1 Planctomycetales bacterium | reverse complement strand
CGCGTTCAATTGAACGCGGAAAGACTGGTTCTGCGCGACCGACTACCGGCTCAAATACGCTGCTTCAATGAGGCCGCGTTCAATGAAACGGCGAAAACAGAGATATAGACTCTTTCCTTGCACGGCGCTCTTCGCTTCAATGAGGCCGCGTTCAATTGAACGCGGAAAGGGCCCCCGCGTCGGGGCTTGTTTCGACTGTGATTCTAACTAGTTTTGCGAGTGGTGCCACCGCCAGTCGGGTTTTTTCCATCGGTGCTCCTTTGAATCTCGCCGTAACCCTCTAAATAGCAATGGGTTATGAATCTGCGAGCGGCCGTGGCTGTTTTCGCGCCACCTCACCCCTCGCGTACCAATTTGCTACTACTTTCGTAATTCCGTCGCCAAACTCCACGGTACTCACCCTCCCCGAAGTGCACTACCGCGTCACGAACACAGGATAGTCTCTAACCTCCCCGCTGACTACCCGGGCCATTAACCTCGTCTGGATCTCCAGTAATCGCCGATAACTCACCCGGTAATCGAATAGCGGATGAGTCACCAATTGGTCCATCCGTTGCTCATACGCCCGAAAAAATGCCTTGCGACCCGATGGCGTTAACTCCACCCCCTTCCCAGCCGCAATGAAATGCTCGGGATAGACCATGCGATTGTTGATCGCCGTAATGACCACCGAATCCGCCAAGATCGGCCGAAATGGCTCCATCAAATCGAGCGACAACGCTGGACGACCTGGTCGTGGCAAGTGATAGAACCCCAAGTACGGATCAAAGCCCACCGCCGCCGCTGTCACCGTCAGGTCTTTCGCCAACAACGCATACGCCAGTGACAATAGCGAATTCACCGGGTCACGCGGCGGCCGCCGGTTTCGCTTGCGAAAATCAAAGGCAAACCGCGGCGGTTCCCCCAACGCCGCACATGGATCCAACGGAGTATCACCAGGTTTCAGCATCCCCGCGAAATGCTGGAAGTACAACCGCGCCGCCGTCCCCTCAATCCCCAGCAGCGACTCGGCACTCGTCACCCGCTCAACCTTGTGTACCAGCCGTTTCAAATCAACCATGACGTCACGCGGCGGCGCAACATGATTGCGCATCAACATCACTCGTTGGTTTCTAATCTTCCCTGCCACCAGTGATTTCGCAATCGACAAACACCGCGCCGGATCGTCCGCCAATCGGAATTGTTCTCGCCGCAACAAGATGTTCTTCAGCCCCGTCCCCTGCAACATTCCGTAAAAATATCCGTGCTGGGAATGTAACACCAGCGGCGTGTTTCGCTCCAGCAACGCCTGCATTGCCTGAGTCGACAGTTGAATGTTGCCGAACAAATTTACCTGATTGATCTCTCGCAACCGGACTTGCTGTACCAGTTTTCCCTGCTCCTTGATCTGCAACAGTTCGGACTGCCGACCTACTACGAGTCCTTGCGTGTTCAAATAGAGCGGCCGCAAATCGTCTCGCGGTGTGGCGGGCAGTCGCACCGCAGCGCCCTGCGGCGTGCCATCTTGTTTAACTCGTAAACGGTTCGTCTCGTCCGGGAGACAGATGGCTGATAGCGAACATTTCGGACATTTCGGGCTGTCGACCAGCGGCGCCGGCGGCCGCAGAGCCTCGGCAACTCGGCGAGCCTTTTCCACTGCCCGCTCGGCCTGTTCTACCAGTTGGTCATCGATCGGCACTGTCACACGTTGTCGAGTTGCATAGAAATAGATCACGCCCTCATTGCATTGAAAACCGTTTTCCCGGAGTACCAAGGCTTGCAGACACAATTGAATGCGTTCCGGGGCCCACGCCGTCAAGGTGCCATCTTCGGCCCGTCGCGGCCGCCCTTTCTTGTAGTCGACCGGTGTCGCACATTGCCCCTCAGCTTCGACCAAATCGAGCTTGGCAATGACTCCCAGCCGGTCGCTGGCGAGTGTTACACTGCGAGCATGAATCGTTTCCTGTTCCGCGTTTATGGAAGTGTCTGGAGACGTGCCATTGTTCTGTGGGCTGCCTTGCTGTTGCATGTCGCAGTCATTGTTGCCGGTCTGTTCGTCGAATCCAAGCAGCAGCGGTTGTCTGGCGATCGGATCGGCATTACTGTCATTGTTGCCGTCTAGACTCGGAGCTTTTAGCTCATCCGTCCGCGCGTCGACTCTCTGATGCACAACCTGGCCGGCTGTCGTCTCGGCGTTGTGCTCGAATTGTCCTTCCACGTACATCAGGTAAAACAGCCGCGGGCAATAGACGACTTCGTTAATCATGCGCGCCGGTAGATAGCGATCGTCGTCATCACGTCGAGTTGACGTGCGATTGTCATTGTGGTCAGGTATTTCTCGAATCATGTTGAAGCTCCGTACCTCGTTTGTGGTGCGTGGCGCGTGTGGATAGTCGTGGTGGCAAGGCAATGGACGGGCGTTACTACACAATCAGGCAGGGGCTCGCGACGGCGACGTAAGGTTGCCCAATCGCTTCGATTACGCGTTCTCCCCGGCCGGCGACAGGGCCAAGGTCAACGAACAAGACCTGGTCGTGCGCGGCGTTGATGATTTCTTTCAATTCCGCCTTGAGCCGAAGCAGGTCTGTGCTGTTGAGCTGGCATTCAAAGACCGAGTACTGCAGATGATCTCCCCAGTTCCGCATGGTCTTGAAGACGTAGCGAAGGCGTTTGGGATCGCGAATGTCGTAGGTCACCAGGTAGATCTTGCGCAAGGCTGACCTCCACGTTCGAGTCAGTTCAGTCATCCTTGATGGGTAAACGCTAATGTGCATGTCAGGTTCGCGTCTTCAGTGCTTCGTCTTTGCTAGCTTAGTTCAGCTGACGGGAGAAGCAAGCGGAAAATGCAACACCGGACGGCTTGCGCCGTGCCGCTTTTGTGTTGGTACTGGACGGCTTGCGCCGAGCCGCTATGGCATGGTTGGGCTGGATGGGCTAGATGCTCGGAATAGTCCCATACCGAAATGGCTGGCATAGCCAAGGCAGATGGGGCCCATTGCAGGTCGCTCGAAACGCAAGTGCAGCAAAAATCCCGTTTGCTGTGGCGGTGGAGTATGATTGCGTCCGCGGTTCAGCACAAAGCTGTCGCTGTGGCGGTTGGTGTGTGTTGTGCGTCGCTGGGGGTTGTGATGTACGCCGAGCACGGTCACGATTGCTGGCGGATGGCTTCGAGACGCGAGTTCGGCATTGACCTGTCCGGCTAGGGAATTCTTTCCGGACGATTTCAGGTAGCGTGGCGGAACGAAGGGAGTCAGGCCGATCCAGTCGTTGGCGCCGAGTTCGCATGACGGACTGTGAGGGGCACGGTATTCGAGTGGCAGGTGATTTATAGCAACGTCGGATGAGGCGCCACAGAGCCAACGATTGATGTTTGTGGCCGAGACAGGTGTTAGTCGCAGCCACGGAGTTCCACCGGGACCGAAGAGTGTTTTCAGATCATCAATCGCATTTCGAGCACTCTGGCCAAGTCCCATCGGAGCGTGAATGACGACGTGGTCCAGCAGACCATCTTCGTCGAGATCGACAGGCAGCACGTGTGCGTGGCGGTGAGCACCTGCCAGCGGCTGTCCCCATTGGTTCTGCCCGGTCAATTCCGGGCATTCCACGCGTCGTCCTTGGCCTGCCTTGCGAATCAGCGCACGGTGAATCGCATCAGCGATGAGCAGCGTATTTTGCGTGATGGGAAGCCGACCAACGGGTAGGTCGGAACTTGGCAAAGGCCGCGATGGAATCGTCAGTCGAACCACAGCCGAAGTGGGCAGCGGCGGTGCGTCGCATGAAATGGAAGCAAACTCTGCTGAAACACCGTGAACATCATTCATCGTGCACGACCTTTTTTGCCTACATTACATTAATGGACACTGCGGGCCCGACCGCCTTGGCCAAGGATCGCCCGATGCAAAGGATTCATTGATTCGAACGCCATCCATTTGTCCTTGCCTGTGGTTCAAGCCGTTCCGAACAGGCCAAGTCCGAAGTGGGCGCCATACCCGATCACAAGCGGCCGGTCGAGGACGAGTGGCTCGGCAAATCCGATCTTGATCGCGTAGCCGACATCGACAGGTGGCAAGTGCGAGCGATTACGACGGCGACGGACGAAATGGCGCATGGGAAGCGTATCATTGTCCCAGGGCAATAACGCAATTGTCCCCGCTTGTGGAAGACCGCGCGACTCCAACTCGGCGTTGACCTGACCGGTAATCGAGTTCTTGCCACGAGGTTTTACAAAGCGTGGTGGAACAAACGGAGTAATGCTTGTCCATGTTGTCGCACCTGCGTTCGGTCCCAGGATTCGAGTGATGTGACCTCGCAGCGGTGCGCGTAGTCGCCGCAGGGACTGCAAGTCACCACTACCGGCCAGGGCCAACTGCATCTCACCTACGCCTCCCTTAGTCCATGTTCGTCGCAAGGTGCTGATGGCATGCTGGGCGGCATCGCGTAATCCCATCGGCGCATGAATCAGAATGTGATCGAGATGGCCATCGTTGTCTAAGTCGAGCGGCAACAGGTGCGCGTGATCGTGCTGCCCATTGAGCGGCTGTCCGTCCGAGTCACGTCCGGTCAGTTCGGGGCAGTCGATTCTCTCGCCCTTACCCACACGTCCCACCAACGCTCGATGCAACAATTCCGCCTGTGGTAATGTGCGCGTGACAGGTGGCAATGCAGACCTATTCCCGCTAGGACTAGTGATTGCCAGTAACATGGTCGTCACGGGGCTAGCTTTCGGCCTTGCTATACGATGCGGCGCTCCGACTTGCAGACAATTTGTTCTTCGCCAGTAAACTACGCGCTGCGAGCCAGGGGGGTGACTCCATCGCTGCTGCTTCCACCAGGATGTGTCTTTCTGCAAACAATCGATTAAGTCGACAGGATAGGGAAGGGTAATCTTTGCACGTTCCTTCAATAGTTTTGACGGAGGCTTCTTCTTGCCTTCCGGCAGCGGAAAGTTGCTCAGCAACCTTTCGACAACCCCTTCACGCCAGTCGACGTACTCGTTGTCTGGGATGGCTGCCATGGTCGTTATTTGTTCCCAGCCGGGCCCTCGTTGTTGACCCTCTCGATGTGCCTCGGCGTTGAATTCGATACGCGACGCCTCTGTGTCGTTGGCCATCGACGCCTCGACCCAACTCTCACTGCGACCGAGATATCCGAGACAATCTATGAGACGTGCCAAGAGGTCTTCTTCATCATTGGTCAGCTCACAATCCCAATGGATCACCAGTTCGTTGTCACTAAGGGTGGCCCACGTATCGAAGACGAGTGTCGTCTTTTCGCGTCCCTTGTCGAGCGAACCGAGCGGAACGTAATGCCGGCTGTGCGCGGCGCATGCTGACGGCAACCGATACGACGGCAATGTGCCAGCCAGTTTCTGTAGCAGCGATCGTCCGACTTCCGGGACTTCGCTCCAGTGCTGTGTGCTGTAGCCACAAGCAATCAATGCTCGCAGCAAACGCCAGGGACTCGGCGGCCATTCGATTTGCCCCTCGTTGACGTGGTGTCCCCACGTCGTCGCGTGATAGCGACCGCCCGGAAACCGCATGCGAATCGTAGGCATACTATTCTCCATCTTCTTCGGAATCGTCATCCTCGTCGCCAGATTCTTCCTTGTCGGAGTCTTTGGATTTCTTCAGATCGTCTTCGAATTTCACTCTAGTGTGTTCCATCCGGGTGCCGCATTTGTCGATCGCCGTTTTGACGGCGGATTCTAATTCTGTCAGAGTTGGCAGCTTAAAACCATGCGGGCGAGTTGCGACAATTTGTTCGCGATCGACCGGTTCGAGATCGCACGCCGTACGTAAACGCAGGTCGCCATCGAGCAATTTGCGAATGCGAAATAGCGACAGCGTAATTAAGAGTGTCTCGGCGTCCGTGTCGAGCCCGAAGCCGCGAATCTGTCCCAAGTCCAAATTGATATGACACACAATGCTGTCGGCGACGAACTCGTCTCGCGAAAACGGCACGTTGCCGAAGCCACTCTTGGTATCGCCAGATGGGTTGACGTGATCGTTTTTCACACCACCAGACGCAGCGACTCGCACACCATAGGCTTCGATGAACGCTGACAATGAACGGGCGATGCGAAGCCGTCCACCGGCGAGGTCCTTCTTGGCCAAGAACACACCATGAATGAGCGTGCCGACATCGTACTTGAGCAACACCTCAGCGAGCCGCTTGCGGTCGATCGGACCTTCGTCGAGCCCGCCTATTGCGGCCTTCAATTGCTCGATAAACGTCTTGTCTTTGCCTTCGAGCAAGTAAGGGCTGTTGATGCGATGCGATTCGAGCATTGAGTCGGTAAGAAATTTACCTTTTCGCTCGACCGTGACGTGGCTGATACCCCTCAAACACTCGACGGGTTCGTTCTTTGCCGCGTCCCAGCAGACGGCTTCCAGACGATTCGCCATGCTTTGTGCGCTTTCGACAAGCAGATTCTGCCCATCGTGTGTTTGATAAGTCGCTGCTCCTAGGCTGGGGAATCCGGTTGGCTGAAACCGGTCGCCTTGTATCGGCTTAAGCTCCACCGAAAACAAGACCCGGTTTTCGGTATTGAGACTGGCAAGATCAAGCATATGTCTTCTCCTTTTGGTTGGGATCGAAGGTTGACAATATCGACGACATACTTGGTCGATCGATGGGGAACACCAATGCAGCGGCCCACATTTTGGCCGTCGTGTGATCGGTCATCGCCGCTTGCAATGGCGGTCGGATTCCAACGGCCCGCAAACGGTTGATGGCAATTTGTGTTGCGGTGGAACCATCACCGGAGACCAGACGCGCAATCATGCTCGACTCGGCTGGGATTGCTTGCCCTGTGGGGAGCTTCCATGGCGAACACGCCAGCCGGATTGCCGTCCAGGCTTCTGCGATTCTTAAGGTATGCATTTTCGGCGGACGAGAAATCGAACTGGGGTCCCATTTGTCCCACTTGATGGCCATCAATGCGCGTGCCAATTCGAAGGTCAGTTGCAGGTCAACATGTCCATCCAGCAGCATTGCTAGGTCCGACAATCGTGCTGCGCATCCAAACGGGGCGACCAATCGCAGACGTCGTTCGCCGTTGGCGGCGGCCTCGATCAGGCGTCGTTGAACGATTGCGGCGCAGTCGCCCAGCGGATCGCGTCCCGAAACGACGACCCGCGGATCATTGACCAGACGTTTTTCCGGCGACTTAAGGAATTGACGAGCACCGCGTTGAAGTGGCAAACAGTGATGCCGTACTGGATCGAATGCCCGTCCTTGCTGGGAATATGCGGCCGCGGCACTTCCGAGCGCGACGGCCAGCCGAACTTCAGGTGAACTCTCGAATCCGATCGCTGCAATCCACTGGGGGTTCAATGGCGGAATCGGCCCCGCGTCGATCGCCGTTCCGTTGGCCTGTATCGATTCAATCGCAACCGCACAACGCAACACTTCACGCCAACGATCGGGCGTGTCGTCGTGAGTTAACGCGGAGAAGACAGCGTCGGAAAAAAGCTTGAAGGAATCAACCAACCGTCGCGGAGCAGTTTTCTTGCGAGATTGTGCATGTACCCGTGCAAACCAACCAGAAAGATCATCAAACAATCGCAATCCACCGCGAACAGTTGCTGGAATGCGGCCCAGTGGAACCGAAAAGTGAGTCGCTAAGTTGTCGCGTTGAAGATAGCCATAACGAACGAAGCTTTGTATGCCTTGCGCTACTCCCATCCTTCGGATT
>JAGQPD010000027.1 GCA_020426865.1 Planctomycetales bacterium | reverse complement strand
GCTCGATTATGCTTTACAGGCCCCTCACCATGTGTACGCCGTTGACATGAATCCGCGCCAGAATGCCTTGTTGGAATTGAAGATTGCCGGCATCAAGCATTTGGACTACGAGGACTTCTTCAAGATGTTTGGTCTTGGGCATCTGCCGGGGGCTAAAGGCATTTACGCGTCACAATTGCGTGATTCGCTTTCGCCCTGGTCGCAAAAGTACTGGGATCGTTGGATGAAGTTTTTTGACAATCCGCGGCGGCCATTTTATTTTCGCGGCACATCGGGTGGATTTGCCCGATTGATCAATATGTACGTTGACCGTGTGGTTCGAGTTCGTCCGCTGATCGAGCAGTTGTTGAATGCGACGACGGTTGAGGAGCAACGCCGCATCTATTTTGATCAATTGAGGGAGCGGTTTTGGACCAAGTCGCTGCGGTTCGCCATGGGCCGCGACACCACTCTTGCCATGTTGGGCGTTCCTCGTGCACAGCGACAGCAAGTCGAGCGCGATTACAACGGTGGCATTGTGCAATTTGTTCAAGACTGTATGGAGGCGGTTTTTGCTCATCTTCCAATCGCCGACAATTATTTTTGGCGGGTCTACATCACTGGGCGCTATTCGCCACAGTGTTGCCCTGAGTACCTGCGTGAGGAGAATTTCCAGCGATTGAAGGAGGGGTTGGTCGACCGCGTGTCGGCGCACACCGATTCGGTGCAGGGATTCCTCGACAAACACGACGTACAAATCTCGCGATTTGTTTTGCTCGACCACATGGATTGGCTCTCGACGCATGCCTTTCCGGCCTTGGAAGCGGAGTGGCAGGCGATTTTGCATCGCGCCAGCCAGGGGGCTCGCGTTTTGTGGAGGAGCGGCGGACTGCGAACCGATTTTGTGGACCGTGTCGGCGTGACCATCGCTGGACAGCATCGCCAGTTGGCTGAATTGCTTACCTACCATCAGGATCTCGCCGACCGACTGCATGCTCGCGACCGCGTGCATACTTATGGCAGTTTCTATATCGCTGATCTTGCCGCCTGAGAGGACATACGATGGCGCTGGCTTCCGATCTGAAGGTGCTCTATCACTTGGCGCTTAAACCGGTCCGCGGATCGGACCATGCCGGGCGCATGGAGAGCTTTTACGCGGGTCAGGCGGAAGCATACGATGATTTTCGAAAGCGACTGCTTCAAGGGCGCGAGTCACTGTGGCAGGCGATCGATGCCCCCGACAACGCCGTATGGGTCGATATGGGGGGCGGCACTGGGGCAAACCTTGATTTCTTTGGCGATCGCCTCAACCGAATGGGCAAGATCTATGTCGTCGATCTTGCCAGCTCTTTGCTGAAGGTTGCCAACCAACGTATTGCTGATCGAGGTTGGAAAAATGTCGAGGCTGTCGAGGCCGACGCGACGACGTTTCGTCCCACGGAAGGCCACGCCGATGTCGTCACGTTCTCCTATTCTTTGACGATGATTCCTGATTGGTTCGCTGCCATCGAGAACGCTCGCCAAATGTTACGCCCCGGCGGACTCATTGGCGTTGTCGATTTCTACGTTTCGCGAAAGTATCCCGCCGAAGGTTTGCGACGTCACGGCTGGTTTACCCGTAGCGGCTGGCCGCTTTGGTTTGGCCTGGACAACGTCTTCCCGTCACCAGACCACGTGCCGTTTTTGCGTAGCAAGTTCGCCACGCAACATTTCCATGAGCAGCGGGCGAAGGTCCCCTATATCCCGTTGGTGCGCGTCCCGTACTATACATTCGTGGGCGCGGCTAGATAAAGTCGCGTTGGTCGAGCAAGGCAACGAGGCGATCCACACACTCTTCCACTCCCAGTGTATCGGTCGCCAGGACAAGATCGGGTTCGCTTGGTGATTCGTATGCGAACGAGACACCCGGGAAGTCGGCGATTTCACCGGCGTCCGCGGCCCCATATAGCCCTTCTTGATCTCGCTGGCGGCAGATGTCGACCGGGGCCGACAGATGGATGACCAGGAACTGGTCTGCACCGACCACCCCCTTGGCTCGCTGCCGAATATCTTCCTGCGGAGCAACAAAGGCCGTGATGCAGATCAAGCCCGCGTCGTTCATCAACCGAGCCACTTCCGCGCCGCGCCGCAAGTTCTCTGATCGATCCTGTGCTGAAAAACCGAGATCACGGCTAATCCCTTGGCGCAGCGATTGCCCATCCAGCACCGTTACGGCACGTCCGGTGTCGAATAACCGTCGCTCGAGTGCCGCGGCAATTGTCGACTTGCCGGCCCCAGGTAGACCGGTCAACAGCAGCGTGCACGGCCTTTGCCCGAAACGTGCATGACGTTGCTCCGTCGTCACCGCGATGTCTGATGCCTCCTTCGGCGGTGTGCTGGCCTGGTCGTCCCAGTGACCTGCTTGGTCTTCGCTGGTGGCCCGATCCAAAATCATCCCGGCGCCAACCGTGGCATTCGTCATCCGATCGATGATAATGAACGAACCCATGCCGCGGTTGCGGCGGTAGGCATCAAAAATGAACGGTTGCGTCATCCGCAATTGACAACGCCCGATTTCATTCAATTGCAGAGTCGGAGCGTCTTGGCGATGCAGCGTATTGACATCAACGCGGTATCGCAGGGTGCTGATCGCCCCGGGAGTTACCTTGTTGCATTGTTTGAACAGGTATTGTTTGCCAGGGACCATGGCGTCTTCGTGCATCCATACGACCATGGCGTCGAATTTTGCGTCAACGCGAGGGACATTTCCTGGGTGGACGATCGTGTCGCCGCGACTGACGTCGATTTCGTCCTCCAATGTCAATGTCACGGCCAAGGGGGCGACGGCTTCCGAAAGTTCGCCGCCATAACTGACGATCGACTTGACTCGCGACTTTTTTCCCGACGGCAACGCCATAACCTCGTCACCTTGACGTACGACGCCAGAGGCAATAGTGCCGCAAAAACCGCGGAAGTCGAGATTCGGGCGGTTGACGTATTGCACCGGGAAGCGGAACGGCTTTTCCACCTCCGCGTCCCCGACCGGAACGGTCTCGAGATGGCCGAGCAGTGTCGGGCCATTGTACCACGGCATCTTGTCCGACTTGGCGGTGACGTTGTCGCCGTAGCGGGCCGACATGGGGATCGCCACGATGGATTCGAAGCCGAGCGACTGGGCGAACTCGCGGTAGTCCTCGACGATCCGGTCGAAGACCTTCAGATCATGACCGACGAGGTCGATCTTGTTGACCGCGAGCACGATGTTGCGGATGCCGAGCAGCGAGCAGATGAAGGAGTGGCGACGCGTCTGGGTCAGGACGCCCTTGCGCGCATCGATCAGCACGATGGCGAGGTCGGCGGTCGAGGCGCCGGTCGCC
>JAGQPD010000719.1 GCA_020426865.1 Planctomycetales bacterium | reverse complement strand
GTTGGCACGCAAGATCTCGGCCCGCTCGACATTGAAGTTGGCTTCGACAATTTGGGCGACAACAATTTGGGGATCTATCCGGGCACCGGAAGCTGGACGGTTGATGGCACGAACTACTTGGGTGAATCGATTTATGGTTTCGAAATCGTGCATCGGCCCACATTTCATTTCGATCGCCCGGCCACAGCGTTTGCCGCCGATTGGCGTTTCTCGGAGGGAGGACGCAGGTCGCTGAGCATCATCGTGGGGACCGAGAGTATCGTCTTGCCTGAGCATTTGAACGGCGAGGGCTTTTTGGGAATCGTCGCCGACGAGCCATTCGACACGTTGCGGATGGACAGTCCGTTCAACAACATTGGTATCGACAATGTCAGATTCAATATCGTTCCAGAGCCGAATGCGTCCTTGGGGATCTCGCTAGTCATCGCGCTGTCGCTGGGCATCCGGAAAGCAAGGGCCATAAAAATAACGGGCCGGACGACACAAGTTCGTCCGGCCCGGTGCACCCGCCACCTAACGGGGCGGTTCATACAATCGTTGTTTCGTTCACGTCAACCGGCTAGAACCGGAAACCAACAAAGACGCCGCTTCCCCCTCCGTAATACCTCGGATATCCCCCAAAGCCACTGCTGTAGCCAACGCTGAATCCTGACCGATAGACCGGCGGGCCATATCCATATCCATACGTTACTGGCCTAGGATAATAAACCGCCGGTGGTGGATAATAGGCACGGTAGCCACCGCCATAGTAACCGCCGCCATAGTAACCCCCGTGATGTCCGTGGGGGCAACCTGCCTCCGCACTTGCGACAAACACACTGAAGAACAAGATCGCCACTAGAACAACCATTATCTGCTTCATGGAATGCTCTCCCTTTCGCGGGGTTGAACACCGTGGTCGTCCGTGACGCACTAACTCGCACTGCAACGCCGCAGTTCGCTCCTCCGTGCATCGCTATTGGTCATCGACGATTCAGGTCCGTACCTTCGGTCGTTTTTCGTTCGGCTACCTTCGCCGGCCCAAGGCGGAGAGCTTTCCTGGTCCTCACAGTTTGCCAGGCGTGTGTCTGCTAGCGATCCTACAATGTCAGGCTGCGAATAAAGTTACGCACCGGCTGGCCCTCGAAGTATAGCTTGGGTTTCCCAAACACATTCTCGCCAATGTACTGACCACGACCTAAGTTCAACGTCGGCGCAACGTCAGCCGCACGGCCAGCGCCAAATGATGTTCCGTTGTAGCCCGGTACGGGAACGGCGACGGCCGGAACGGGCTGCAATCCGCACGGAGCGGCAAAACGCGACTCGGGAAACGCTACCGGCACAACGTAGTTGCCGTTTGCCGCATACGGATTGTTCACCGGTGCGTAGGGCATGTTCGCGGTTACGGGCGCGTAGGCCGCAACCGGCGCTACCGTCGGGGCGGCCGTAACAGGACGCCAGGCGGTCGCCGGAGTGCGAGCCGCAAACGACGAGGGCATGTAGCGGTCATAGCTAGGTTGCGCGGCATGGTTCCAGACTGCTGGATTGGCCGCCGGCACCGTTCCGCCAAACGCTGGAGCTCGATAGCTGCCCGTGTTGTATCCCTGCCCCCAACAGGTTCCGGCAAGACCAGTTACGACCCATATCACCACCAAAGCTTGCTTCGTGCGCATTGTTTTCCATCCTCTTCTACACATCGCAACCGATCGCATCCATTGGGCACCGTGCCACAATTCTGCATGTTGCTTGGTTGCTTAGTGAGCGGGTACTAACGCATCTGGTATGCCAAATGGACAGCGGACTGGGCGATGCGGAAAAATCGCGAAACTACCCGCGATAAACGCCCGAAATCTGCGGCAGGATCCCTACTAGCGATGCATTCTATGCATGCATAAAGCTTGCGCCAGCGGTAAATTTTACCGCGTCATGATATCGATTCGATGACAGGCACTGAGACACTAGCTAGGCGCGTTTTTTGATCGCGCGGACAACGGCATCGCCCATATCGGCGGGGCTTTCGGCGACTTCGATGCCAGCATCTTGCAGCGCCGCAATTTTTTCCGATGCGGTCCCTTTGCCACCCGAGATGATCGCCCCGGCGTGGCCCATACGTTTGCCAGGCGGCGCGGTGCGACCGGCGATGAATGCGGCCACCGGTTTGGTCACATTCTCCTTGACGAACTTTGCCGCTTCTTCCTCCGCATTACCGCCGATTTCGCCCATCATGAGAATCGCATCAGTATTGGGGTCTTCCTGGAACTGGATGAGCAGGTCGATGAACGACGTACCGACAATGGGATCGCCGCCGAGTCCGACGCAGGTGGATTGACCCAGTCCAAGATTCGTTAGTTGCCATACGGCTTCATAGGTCAACGTACCGCTGCGACTCATCACGCCGACCTTGCCGGCTTTGTGGATGTACCCGGGCATGATCCCGATCTTGCATTGTTCGGGGGTGATGATACCGGGGCAATTGGGGCCGATGAGGATCGAATCGCTCGCTCGCACTTTTTCGTAAACGTTGACCATATCCAACACTGGGACCCCTTCGGTAATGGCAACGATCGCCTTGATACCGGCATCGAGTGCCTCGAGGATGGCATCGGCGGTAAAGGCCGCAGGGACGAAGATCATCGTGGCGTCGGCGCCTGTTTTCTCGACGGCCTCGGAGACCGTATCGAAGACGGGCAAGTCGAGAACGGTCTGCCCTCCCTTACCTGGCGTCACGCCCCCCACCATCTGAGTGCCATAGTCTTTGCACCCTTTCGTGTGAAACTCACCCGCTTTGCCGGTAATCCCCTGGCAGATAACACGTGTATTCTTGTCGACGATGATACTCATAATTCCCTGCGCCTTTGCGTTCTCGATTTTGCAATCGTTTTATGTTCTGATAAACGATGAAATGGGCGTTATATGGCGACGCGGATCATACGCCAGCGGCCGCGACAACTTTCTTGGCGGCGTCGGTCAACCCTTCGGCCGTAATAATGTCAACATCGCTTTCTGCCAGAATTTTGCGTCCTTCCTTGACCTCGGTCCCTTCCAGGCGTACGACCAGCGGCACATTGAAGCCGACTGTCTTGTAGGCCTCGACGAGTGCCTTGGCGATGACGGTGCAACGCATGATGCCACCAAATATGTTGACCAATACGGCTTTCACGTTCTTGTCATCCAACAAGATCCGAAACGCCTCGGTCACTTGTTCGACGTTCGCACCACCTCCCACGTCCAAAAAATTCGCCGGCTCTCCGCCGTGCAACTTGATCAAGTCCATGGTGCTCATGGCCAACCCAGCACCGTTAACCAGACAGCCAATATTGCCATCCAGTTTCACGTAACTGAGCCCCGCCTTGCCCGCACGCACCTCCGCCGGCTCTTCTTCATCGAGGTCACGCAACGGCTGTAGGTCCTTGTGACGGAACATCGCGTTGTCATCGAAATTCATTTTGGCATCCAATGCCAACAACTGGCCTTTGCTGTCAACCACCAATGGGTTGATCTCCGCCAGGCTGCAATCGAGTTCCACATAGGCCTTACAAAGCCCCCGCATGAATTTTTCCGCACTGCCATAAGACGACGGTGCGACGCCAAGCTTCTGGCACAACTTGCGAACCTGATAACTTTGCAGGCCAACATGCGGACAGAAATGTTCCTTAAAAATCAACTCGGGGGTCTCGGCCGCGACCTTTTCAATTTCCACCCCACCTTCACTCGACACCATCAACACAGGCTTCGATGCCGCTCGGTCAAGTACAATGCCGAGGTACAGCTCACGTGCAATATCGCAACCCTCTTCGACAAACACCTGTCGCACCGTGTGGCCACCTTCGCCCGTTTGAATCGTCACCAACTTGTTGCCAATCAGGTTCTCGGCCACCTTGGCCGCTTCCTCCGCAGAGCGCACCAGCTGTACACCACGTTGTTCAGGATTGCCAGCAACTGTCCCTTTGCCGCGTCCGCCAGCATGGATTTGGGCCTTCACCACGGCCAGTGATCCGCCGAGATCCTGAAACGCCTTTGCTGCTTCAGCTGGCGTTCGTGCCACGATACCTCGCGGTACAGCAACACCTCGGTCGCGAAGCAACTGTTTCGCCTGAAATTCGTGAATCTTCATGGGTTTCTTATTCCGGTTTCATTTGGTCCAAGATGCGGCCACGTCCTCATGGCAAGATTTCGGCCGGAATTATAGCACTCCTATTCGTCTGCCACTATGGGCCCCCTCGCCCAAAGCCCTTGATCGGCTCCGCACGCATGCCATCGGACCGCGATGCCCCGCCATGCGGGCCGCTAGGCGTCGTCGCCTGCGCTCAATTCGTGCCACAACAGCACATGAAAAGCGTGCACCGCGCGCTCAAGCGTCGAAGAATAGCGTCCATGACGCCACGCCAACGATTGCATTCCCCGCTGAGCCGACTCGCAAATGTCGATATCTTCCTGTTGAATCGAATGGCTGCTCGCCACACTCTGCCGGATCTTTCGCCGAGACTCCCACGCTTCCATGTCGTCGTAGTCGAAATAGAAATCGAAAATCACACGACAGCGATCCACGTCCACCGGCATCACAATGTTGGTATCCATCATGTTGCCGTAGCGATTGATGAAAAAGTTTGGATAGAGATAAGCGTACATCACTTTCGCGCCCAGTCGCGCATCGTCGCCAGTCGTATTGCAGATTTGTATCGACGAGCGAGGAAAGATGTGCGTTTCAAAATCTTCCATGTCCAAGCCGCTGGCTAGACCCTCGTGGGCATATTTGACATGGTATCCACCATCCAGAGAATTGTCCGCAAACACCTTCCAGTTACATTGCATGTCGTAAACGAACCGCTTGTAGAATTTCAGGTGCTCAAATCCAAGATCCTCCAATGGTCCTTTGATGGGCGCAAGGTCGTCATGCAACACACGTGGATTGCCTTCACCACCGATCGGTCCGTCGAGGTCCACGAAAACAAATGGCCCCCAGGTATCGACACTGACCGGAACCAGTCCATACTGCGAGACGTCGAAATTCTTCTGTGGTCCCAACATCGGAGCCTTGCGCAATCGTCCGTCCAATTGATATTCCCAACCATGATACGGACATTGAAAGAAAGCACACCGATGGCGGGAATCGTCTTCCACCTCCGCCAACATCGCTCCTTTGTGACGACAGACGTTATGGTGTCCGTACGGTTGTCCGTCGTCGCCTCGCACGACAACAATGGGATTGTCGGCGATATCGGCCGTGATATAGTCACCTGGCTTGGCCAACTGATCAATCCGTCCGATCGGTAGCCACGATTTTTCGAATACTCGAGCAACCTCAAGCTGATAGAATTCGGGATCCGTATACCACGAACCAGGCGGTGTGTTGC
>JAGQPD010000718.1:315-6853 GCA_020426865.1 Planctomycetales bacterium | reverse complement strand
CACCAAATCGTTTTGTGGCAGTTGGTAACCAAAGTAGTACTCCACGCCGGCGCCGCCCGCCATCAGTGTCCCCCACAAGGTTCGCTTGCGGACGTCGTGCATCGTGTAGCTCGTATTGCCCTCTTTCGCGACTCCGTCGTGTCCATTGTATCCGATGTCCGGCGGCACACCGTGACTTGCCGGATTCTGTTCGTCGTTGCACACCACCCACGACTGCCCCGCCTCCTCCGATGCCCGCACCCACTTCACCGTGCGCGTGTGTGCGGCCTGCCACGAGTTTTGCAGCGACGCGCCGGTCAGGCCACTGGCTGCCCCCAACAATGGCGTATACACACTGTCCTGCTGATCCGGAAACGTATGCACGACTACATGATGGTCGTAAGGATCCATCTGCCGAATGAAACGAATCATCTCCAGCTGTTCGGCCGTCGACTGCGTGTTCTCTTCACCCAGATTCCAGTTCAACGCCAATGCGTGTCCGAATCGTGCGACAAGTTCGCGGATGTACAATCGTCGTTCGGGACCGAGCTTGCCGCCATCTAGTGATTCAGGAACCGGCCTTTCATTCCGCTGGTGGCCCACACGATTGTCATCGCTTTCATTCTCCTGCAACTTGAAATGCAAGAAGATCCCATTCGCTGTCGCATGGTCAAAGATGATCCCCCATTGGTCGAGCTTGCTGCAATCGTAGTGCAGTTTGTCGTTGCGCGACACGAATGGCCAAACGTTATCACCGTCGCCACCCGCGTTATACGGTAGAAACGACAGCGAGTTGCAGCCCTTACCGGCAAGGTAATTCACTGCTCCGATGAGCCCTTTCCCTTTGTCACCTTTCCACACGGGATCTCCCATTCGCCAGTCTCTCTCGTGCGGCTGCCACGTCTTCAGCGGCACGTTCCGCTTGGACGCAACGGTATCATCAAAATCGACGTACGCCAGCAACGTCTCAGGCGCGTCAGGGCCAGCCTTGAGAAAGTATTCGCCGTGACCCGCGAACTGCAGATAACGCTCGCCAACGTAGCACAAGCGCCCGCGAGCGCGAAAGTCACGCCCGGATTTGTCCGTCGGACCGACTGAAAAACTTCCCTGCTTGCCATGGACAAGCGGCACGGGCGTCGCTTGCGTAGCGTCACCTTCCACGATGCACTTGCCCGTGACGAACGACACCCGGTAGTTCCAAACGCCGACCTTGTCGGGAGATAGATGAGCGCGCCAGACTGTTCCGCTATTGGCCGATGTTTCCGCCGCATCTCCGTCGGCAGCAAAATATCCCGGCACAACGTAGGACGGTGTTCCCGATTCGTGCGTGAACGTGACGTCCATTTGGTAATTGGCAAACGGGTTGGGCAAGTCGGCTGTTTCCGATGCATGCGGACCGTGGACGTCCAGCGTGATTTTATGCCATTGCTTCAGTTCGCCAGACACCTCGATCAAGCCGTCACCGTCCGGCGCACGCGATCGGCTCGAAGCTTCCTGACCCAACACCGCTTGCATCACGGACGCCATCACGCAAATGAAACAACACAGGGAGTCCACTCGATATCGCCGCATGTTCATCGCACTTTCCTGAGAGTCTGGACGTGCCAGGGAGGATCATCAACGGGAAAGCGGCGATTATAGCAAAACCGATCCGAGATTTCACGCAAGCGTTAGTGACGTCGAGGCCGAGTCGCTAGTCGAAGGGATTGACTGTGTTGCGAGATCGAAGCCGATCGACTCGCCGATCCATTCGGCCAGGACTTCGAGCTCTCGTCGGTTCGTCATGCTCGACACGCGATGTTGGAATTCACCACCGTTGTCCTCGACCGTGATCATCAGCTTGTAGGGGGTAACAATCTCCCGCGTCTCGCGATCGGGAGGATGAAGACGCTCGATCGACAGGTTCGTGACGCTTTCGGTACGGATGATCGTGGGCTCTCCCCAGGCACCGACGGCAGGCAGTTGCAGGTAGCCCGCGTCCCGATCGATGACCAGGTCCCAACGGCCCCGCCGGTTTCCCCGTACAGTATGTTGAAGATCAAACACTCCCGCTACGATCCCGGCCAGCAGTGCGCCACCAGTGGCGATGTCGAGGCGAAACCGCCAAAGATCGAAGGCATAGTCCAATGCGATGGCGACCACAAAACCGATCACGGCGTACGTTGCGAAACTAAGGATACCGACCAAGATGGGACTCGTAGCGATCGGCACAAGACGCAAGCGCCTTAAGCCACGATGATGGCACTCTGACAGGTTTTCCGACTGCCGATCGATCCGTGCGCGGATCTTTTCGCGGGTGCGTAATTCCCTGCCGAGCAGATTGGCAATCACACCAGCACAAATAGCAATGCAAACAGCAAAAGACAACGCGATGCCGCAGGCCATAGTTGGTCCCGCATGTAGCACGCACTCTTCGGGGGCGAGTGGATCATAGTACACGTCTATCGGCTCGTCGACTCGGGCGGACGCCATTGCATTTCGAAATTCCTCGTCATCGAACAGAGTCGCATGAGCAAAGCGGTCGCTTAAATAGCGTTGCCCGTTGACGACGTACTCGTATTGGATGGTGCCCGGTACGTTTCCGGCGGGCCAAATGACTTTCAGGACCGTCCCCTGAATCTTGGTGTAGTGTTTCGTGCTGGCTTGCCGAATGGCCGAATCGATTCGCACGGGGAGCACGTTAGTGGAACCAACCAGGGCAAGCAACACAATCGTTAGAATCGGCTTGATTAGACGGTGCTTGTCCATGGGTCACCTTGCCGGGAAAAACTCGTTGAAGATCGACGCATTCAAAACCCTAGCTTGCCAGTCGGGCTCCCTTGCCGGCGGATTGCCCGATAATTCGGCTGGATCGAAAAAAACATTGTCCTCACTGTCCGGTTGTGTGGGACAACGGCAATGATCCTAGGGCCCGACACGTGGCCGTGTCACTTGTTTCTCGACGAAACGGCTCGAATTCCGCTGTGTTTCTGGGAGTGTCTTTCAATGCATGAGCAGGTTACGCCGACGATCGGCAATACAAACGAACGCCCGAACGAGTCCATTTTGGGAATTGGCTACTCACTCTTGGTTCGTGCGGAGGAGACGGACGGAAACTACGAATTAATGAAGTTTGTCGTACCGGCCGGTGCTGGGCCGCCACCCCACGTCCACCAGCGTGAAGACGAGTGTTTTTTGCTGGTCGACGGAGAACTTGAGGTATGGATCGGTGGCACAACCGTACCAGCCAAAGTAGGAACCTGCATCCACCTGCCGCGCGGCGTAGCACACGCGTTTCGCAACGTAAGCGATCGGCAGGCGACGTTTCTGTGTTGGGTAACGCCTGGCAATCTGGCAGGATTCTTTGATGCCTTCAAAACGACCTGGCCAACCGACACCGAATCGCCACCATCGGTTAACGAATCGTCGATCGCTAAGATGCTCGCAGTGGCTCCCGACTTTGGCATTGACATCATGACGGGCTAGGCTGCTGATTGTCACAAAGCACCAGAAAACTTGCCGCGCAGCAGCCACATCCATCATCACACGCTCGACGCACGGCAAGTCGAAGGTGCGATATCGACTGCGCGCCACCCTCGTATTGCCACGTAAGTCGACACACGTGACCGGGCGATGACGAGCAAGGATAACAATACTACGCGGATTTCAATATGAATGCGTGGCTCAGGCACGTTAGCGACCCGTATTCGGTCGATAGATGTTGACCAATGGCTGCCGATAGGGGGAGAAAGAAAAGTCACGTAGAGTTCAATCTCCCGAATCTGAGACAAATCTGGTCGTCCAGAACCGTCCGGCGGAAGAATCTCGCCAAACGGATATGCCAAAGTGAATGGCCCGGAATTCTCTGGCACATCAAAACCAAACGCGAAATACCTTCCGGCTGGGTTTGCATCTTTAAGCAACAACCGAGTGAAAAAAGGTCGAGTAGTCCCCTCAACCGCCAAAAAGTCTATCAACAACGCATTGTCGGCCCCACCCTCGGACAGATCAATGCCATCGCCGTGCGTCGTGTCAGCGAAATACTCGATTACCAACTGGCCACCGCCAAATTCACTAGTAAACGCCCTGAGTTCTCCATGGTACGCGGATGGAACTGAAACGTTGATGTCCGCCTTGCCGGTGTTGAATAACCCACCGACAACCGACAGCTGCCGCGTCATCACGAAAGGGACGGTCAATTCACTCGTCGCACTGTTTTCTGAGTCAGGTATCGCCGGGCCAAACCTCGCGACGGCGTTGACATCGAAATCGTCAAGGACGTACTCAGCGATGCAGTGCTCGAGAGAGAATTGTGTCGTTGCGAGGACTAACATCGCCAACCACGCATGCGAAACGACCGACCTTCGGCGAGAAAGTACCACACGCATTCAAATAAACCCTCAATTCATTGGTGGTCTTAATCAGGCGGCCCTGATCCGGCGAGCATGTGAATTTGCAGGAACGAGAACACAAGTCCCGGCATTGTGCGTGACATTATACACTCCTTTCTTATACGCACTAGCGATCGGCTCGGAAACTGAGGCTCCGCGAGTTTCCAACGGAATACGGGCGAATCAATACAGATTGACACAATCCGTAGCGCGCGTGTAGCGTAATTCAACACAATGCTGCCCGAGCACAACCCATACGACCCGCCGAAGAGTACGCCCGCTCAGCGCGAGATGGTGCGTTCTATCTTCAGCCACAAGTGCTGCCCTAATTGCGGTACGCCAGTACTGCGACAGCTGACGCGGAGCTTCTTTTGGACAGGCGGAAAAGCACGGTGGACCTGCAGAAACTGCGACGCAATCCTAAAGCCCAATAGCCGAAGGCGGAGATTGACGTTCCTTGGCTTTTCTGGCTTGGTCATAGGTTACCTCGTCGCTCCGAAATTGTTCGGGCGCCACGACATTCAGTTCATCGGGAGCTTGCCTTTTTGGCTGAAGTACGTGCCGGTGTTCATCGTGATGTGGTACCTAGACGCGGTCGTATTGGCCGACCCCAATAGTCCGGTCGAATCGTCGCCGTCGCAGTCGACTTCGTAGAACGCTCCTTTCCGCACTCGACGCCGCGGTACGCGACGCTCGTCCGTCGCTAGAAATCGCCGTCTAACGCTCTAAAAGCAAAGCCCGTGCCAGTGAATACATTCTTACCGCTACCGATGCGCCAGCACAGTGTCAGTGCGCATGGGAATCATCTTCTACTTTATTCCTTCTTGTACTTGCCAGGTGCTTCTCACAACCGGTATTGGGATATGAGTTGGCTTTAACACAAGGCGGAGCGGGGCTTACCCTTTGCGGTACTCAGCGGGAAAGTGGCGCTATTATTCCGAATAGCTGTGGCGCTTCCGCGCCGATCGGCCCAAGCGATTTGGCGAGCAATCCGTTGGCCGACTCTTTAGTTGGGGCGGTAACTCAACGTGCGGCAGGTAGAGTTTCGTGGTGTTGGACCTATGCCTTATTTTCACTTCGCAGTTCAGCAATTTGACGCTGTAGTTCTTGAAACATGGCAACTTGCAAATCGCTTCGTCCCTTTTCCAGACTTGGACGATGATCCATAATTCCTGAATGACATCCTCCGTCTCGTGCGTGCGTCCGATAAGGCGGCGAATGTAATAGGTTAATCGCGCCTGATATCGACTCACCAGTTCCTGAAACGCCCCCAGATTGCGGGACTGAGCAAGGGTAACGAGAACCGATTCGCCGATATCGGAGTATTTCGGTTCCATATTCGTTTCCAGTCAGTTTTCCCAGTTACGCCCAATCGTCAACACGTTACAATATGGCCGAAGGTCGTTGCCGAAAGGTTCAATTCGCCGCGAAGATTTTCAGGAATAGTCGGCATCCTCGATCCGTGCTATCCACGAATCTACCCAATCAGGTAAGGTTCATCCTCGCCGATGACCTTCGCCGCTCTCTTAACTGTTACCACCTACGCTTCGATAAAGGTCGCCAGCGAATAGGTGTGGTTATGATCAGGCAGCGATACCGATCAGCGTGCAGGCAATGTCGTCGCACGGTAAATCCAACGTTGCCGAGAGGACACGTTCCTCCTCGGTTACGACTGCGAGGAACCGCGTGACACTACGGTGGAAGCCTGTCGGAGTACGACGTTCCAATCGTGCGCGCTCGGGGTTAGGCGTTGAGCGGCACGCCAACTGCATTAGATGCCAGCCATCGGTCCGCCTCGACCGTTTCAATCTTTCAGGAACTCGCCGCCACGCTGTGCACTCGCGTCGCCGTTGTCGTCCTGCTTACGCTTGCTGCCGTGTCGACGGTCTCTGCAGCCGATTTCCGTTCGTCGGTCGCCGGTAGCCGTTGGGGCAATCGCAGCCCCTATCGGTCATTTCACCATCAGTCGCCAAACGTAACGCACTTTCGCGTCGGTTGTCCGTCGAGCCCGTAGGTGTTTGACAGTGCGCTCAGCGATCGCGGCTTTGACAATCTGCGGGACGCCACCGCCTACTATCATCAACGATCACTTCACGAACGACTTTTAGAAACTTCCAGTGCCTATGACAGCGTGCCCAGCGACCGGTACTACTCCGGATCGACCTTGCCCGGCAGTCGCATTTCCGTGT
>JAGQPD010000718.1:0-246 GCA_020426865.1 Planctomycetales bacterium | reverse complement strand
AGTCAACACTTCTGGAGACATCCACCGGGAGTACGACCCTGTTCACCAGTTTCTGTTGTGCAAGCACATCCGCCTAATACTCTGTGGTTCGAGGTATCGACATTCCACGCAATGGATGAATACTTTGTGGTTCGAGGTATTATGCTCGCGAGGCAACGGGCGACAGGTAGTGTTTCGCGGCGAGCGGGACTATCACTTATTCATCAAACCGGGGCGGTCGTGGGGAGCGTCGGGCTATCTGAATTC
>JAGQPD010000717.1 GCA_020426865.1 Planctomycetales bacterium | reverse complement strand
AAACATGTATTGATAGAAGTAGTTCTGGTACGTGCCGCCACTCCACCATTCCATCGCAGTAACCGCTGACAAGTACGCAGCATTGGCACCCAACAGAGCAACCACGGCCAGCACAAAGTTCAACAACAGTCGTAGCCGCGGCCCGACGGCACGCTGAGGTGTACGGCTGGCCGTCCAAGTTGGGGTAGCTTCACCACGTGTATCCGACATTGCCATCGTAAGGGCTCCAAATTTCGCCGTATGCGGGCTACGTAGCGCAATTCGCTATCCCGTGAACTCCGGAAAAAATCCCAGCCAGGAGTGCAGCGCAGATCATGCGCGGCTTTTCAAACAGGTACGTAACGACCCAAACATCAATGAGATTTCAGTTGACGTTCAACATTCTGGCGGTCGTTCGAGACGTTGCCGATTAGCAACCGGATGACCGAAAGGGTCCTCGGAAACGGCGCGCCCTGTTGGACGTTCCATGCGAACCGCATCCGTGGCTGGTCGAATTGCCGACATCGTCATCCGATTCGTCGCCACCGATGGGACGATCGGAACACGGTATGGCGCGCTGCTGCAATGTGGTCCCGAGCACGGACGAGGCATAGGACGGGGTGGATTGGCCGTCAGCAGCGACCTCGCCACGACCTCGTTCTGGCCCGCAGCCCGTGTTTGAAGATCGGCGGCGGTATGGCGATAACGTGTTTCCTCCACGCCTTCCATCGTTTCCGGATGCGCCAACCAGTCGCCACAGGTGGCCCGAGCTTGCTGGCAGTCGGATAGCACGCAGGAAACAACGGCAACGATCAACCACGCCGAACACCATCGAATGGCCGCACGGCCTAACGCCGCGCAGAACGTGTTGTTGCTTTTCGGATCGAAGGTGGACAGATTGCACATGGCCGCGTCTGACATTGCCGAGCGAGAAATCGACTTCTCTTTACGCTAAACACCCGCGGTACGGATGTCAACAAAAACGTCGATCGGGGGGCTCCGGCAACAATTGCGCCGCTGGTAGCGATTTTGCATCCTGTAGTGACTATCGCGCCTCGTTCACGTCGACAAACCGCTCTGTGGCGTGACGCCGCTCAGCGCGAGTTCCCAGCCAAAGCGAGATGCTCACCCAGGCACCAGCGAAGGCGGCGGCAGAAACAAAAACGAATGATAATCCGATTGGCTTGGCGGTTTCGAAGAGTTGGGCGGTGACGGCATCCCCGGTTCTGACAACGACAGTGTCGATGAAATTCTTGGCTTTGTACTTGTCTTCGCGCGTCACGACCGTATAGAGAACCTCCCGGACGGGATTGCCGAGCCCGTAAATGGTTGCCTGTCCTAGCACGGCGATGGTCGCAAACAGTGCCAACTGCGGCCACTGACTTACACCGATCAAACCGAGGAAATACAGCAGCGGAACAATACAGAGCGTCAGAGCGAGGCCGATTCTACGCATCAGCAGGCTCGCCACCACGGACTGCAATAAAAACGTTAACACCTGCACGGCCAGATTCACTCGGGAGAAATACTCGGTTCGCAAGTCGTCATCGGGATAAAACGATTTGATAACGTCAGCCTGTCCCATGTAGAGGGTTGTAGCACAGAGCGCCTGGAGAAACATGAAGCCGCAGATGCCTAGCAGGTACGGACTTCGCGCAACATGCGTAAACCCTGCCCACAACGAAACATCCTCATCGTCTTTTTGGAGGAAGGCCTGCGGGCTTGCCGGACCGGACGGTAATGGTGTTTCGGGCACCATTGGCGGTGTGGACAAATTGGCTAGTGACGTGTCAAGTCGTCGCGTGAAGACCATCCCCAATTCCAGCAACAACGTTGCCAACAATGTCAGGTAGGCGACACCAAACAACACTGCCACTTTGCCGGCCGCGAGAGAACCACACAATGCTCCGACGGTTCCTCCCGACATGATCAGACCGAACAATCGTTTACCCTGTTCCCGCGAAAATGCATCGGTAACGAAACTCCAGAAGACCGAAACGGCAAACAAGCCGAAGACCGTCACCCACACGAAATAGGCATGAGCAACGTAGGATTTCGGCAGCCAAGAGAATTGGATCGCACAAAAAAAGAACAGCAAGTGCGACTGAAAGAAACGGTAGACGATCGTGACTAGGCGTCGTCGCGGCACGAGCGAGACGAGCTGCGAATACAATGGATTGGCGATCAGCATGACGCCGAGGACAACGAGAAAAAGTCGCGACAAACCGCGACTGCCAACGCCAGCCCCCATCGATTCGCGCAGGGGGCGTAGGACATAATACGCCATCAACAGGCAAAAGAACCAACCATAGGCCCAACCGACGGCGATCCACTCGTCTTTCCGAACGTCGGCCATGCGCCGGTCGCGATAGCGGCGAATCAGTTCAGCAAATGCCACACTCGCGTCCTATGCCGAACGGCGCCGGCCATTGTCTTTGCCATTAGGGGTGGCGGTCAGAATCTTCAAGTTACCCGGACCGAGCAAATCGTCGATCCGTTGACGCACCTCTGCATTGACGTCGATCCGCACCTTGCCGGAAGTCATTACTACGCGCGAGCCATCGGCCAATTGCAGCACGAGCTGAAACTCGCCGCTGCCAGGATAACCGCGGACAATCTCATAAAGCTGCTCCAGACCTCGTTCCCCGTGTTCGGCTTCACTGACACGCACGACCAGTCCGCGAGTAAACTTGGCATCCAACTGATCCAACGGCAGCAGCT
>JAGQPD010000716.1 GCA_020426865.1 Planctomycetales bacterium | reverse complement strand
GTCGGTGAGAATTTGAGCCAAACGCATTTCCCGTTCGGCGTCGGACTCCGATGGCAAACCTCCGTGGTTCACGCTTCGTCACTTTCACTAGATGGTTGGCCGAGCAATTGCCGGAGACGACGGATCGCTCGGAGGTAACGCATGCTCGCCGCCGGTTCTGTCAATCCCAAGGCAATCGCGGCCTCCTGATTGCTCATGTGCTCGAAATGTCGCATCAATACAATTTCGCGATCTTGATCCCCCAATTCCTCTATCGCCGCCTGAAATCGCAACTGCATTTCTCGCATCGTCGCTGCCGCCGCCGGTGTCAATTCGCCGTCGGACAATTCGGCCGCCAAATTCATCGTCGAACGATCATCAAGGCTTGGTGCCAGCATCGCTTGCTCGCGATCAACACTCCGTTTGGCGCTTCCCCGGTGGCGGCGATAGGCATCGATGATCCGGTCCTGAGCCATGTGCCGTAACCACAAATGGAATGGCATCGCGGGATTCGCCAAATACTCCTCCAAACGTCGGTTGGCATCGACCAGCACTTCCTGCACAATGTCGCTGGCGTCGACGCGAGTCTGAATCTTGCGGTCCAGCCGCATATCAATCATCCGGCGGAGCGCGTCACGATGCCGATCCAGCAAACGCTCCGCAGCTGCGGCATCGCCCTGGCGGGCTCCCTGCAAAAGCTCCTCGGTCCGGTCGTCAGTGGGCCAGATATTCATCCCCCGATTATCGGCTCAATTCCTGGCGCTGGGAAGTACCGAAGCCGTCGATTCGCCCCGAAGGGACGCCAAGCGACCATTTGCCGCGAGGCCGATGCAAGCGACGTTGGCTACAGTGGTGCCGGAAGATCGCGACGCGCGAATACGACGAACGATGCGCCGTAGGCAAGCAGGCCAAGTGAAATGAGCATGACTTGGCATCCCATGCTACCCAACCCTACCAACTGGCCGCCGACGTCGTAATGCAACAATGCGTACACCGAACGTTCGTCGGTCATCCATTGACTTATCATCCACGTCGGTTCATAGGCGCTGAAAAACGTGAATGGCTTCAGCCAATCCAATTTGTCCGCGGCGGCGTAAGCCAATTCCAACAACAGTTCCACTACATAGAATCCCACCATCAACCCGATCGTCCGCCACCGATATCGGTCACACGACGACAGAAGCGTGCCACATCCGGCAAGAAAGAACCCGAACGCGAAATAGTTGAGAACGGCGGGCCAAAAAATCTCGGCATCGACCAACAGTCTCATCGGGATCGGTGCGGGATCCCCCGTCACGCCTCCCAAGGGAATGTGCCAGCCCAGCAAGGGGATTTTCAACTGCAGCGGATCCGCAGATTGGACTGCCGAGAACATGGCAATTCCAACCGCGATACCGGCCCACGCCGTGATTGCCAAAACCGCCACACCCATGGTGGTTACCGCAGCTTGTATCGCCAACAGTGTCGTCCGCCGCGTCGGTTGTGCGGCGAGTATTTCCATCGTGCCCCGACCAATCTCGCCACTCACCGAATCCGACGAACGCGAGATCGCCCACACCGTCATCGCAATGAACAATATCGGCTCTTCAAACGTCACGGCGATCCGCACCGGATAGGACGCCAGCTGCTGGATCGGCACCGGCGACAAGGTCGCCAACCCCTCGGGGATCGCATCAATGATCTGTTGGAACCGACGCATGTCGACTTGGCCGGTCAGCCAAATCCGCATCCACGAAAACAAAAAGACAACCGAAGAACAAGCCAATAGGAGCCACCGTGCCTCCGAGATGGCCTTCCCCCAAAGTGCTCGCATCATATTCGTTGCTCGTATCTTGCGGTCGCGATCTTAAGTTGTGGCAGCTGCCGAAATCGTGCTTCTCGCCGTTCCCCGGGGGACATGTGTCGGAGGATGAAACCGGTCGTACACCGACTGCAACCCGTAAGGTTCCACGCGGACTTCCTGCAAGGCGAGCGTACTAATCCAACCCAATACGGAAGAAAGATCGTCCTGCACATCGATGATCAAGTACCCCGGTTCATCGCACGGACGCACCGTTACGTGCGATTCAAGGGCATCGGGAATGGCCGGGATGGTCCCCGCCAGCGCCGCCCGGATGCGATGCTGCCGCCGCAACTCGGAAAGATTCTGCAGGTGGACGAGCTGCCCACCTCGCAGAATAGCGACGCGATCGCATGCGTCCTCAACTTCCGACATGACATGCGACGACAACAATATGGTGCGACCATCCTGCCGGGCCTCATCAATCATCGCCGTGACTTCCCGTCGTACGGTGGGATCCAGATTCGACGTCGGCTCGTCCAGGATCACCAACGGCGCGCCTTCGGTGACGGCGCGGGCAATGGCGACGCACTGGCGCTGGCCGCCCGAAAGCGA
>JAGQPD010000715.1 GCA_020426865.1 Planctomycetales bacterium | reverse complement strand
GGATCAGGGCCTTGCTGTTCCAGCCGGATTCCATGAGTTCGACGGCCAGCCAGTCGAGCAGTTCGGGATGCGTCGGCAGTTCGCCCTGCGAACCGAACTCCTCGCTCGTTACCACTAACCCTTGGCCGAAGAGGGCCTCCCAGATGCGGTTGACCTGCACGCGTGCCGTCAGTGGATTGCGATCGCTGACCAGCCAATTCGCCAGGGCCATCCGATCGACCGGACGATCGGCGTCACCTCCGGCAGCACTCCCCGCCGCGCATTCCTCACAGAACACCGCAGGCAATCCCGCCGTAACCTCGGGACCAATATCAAGATAGTTGCCTCGGTGCTGAAGATGGGTCGTGCGATGTTCGCCGGTCAACTCTTGCATCACCGGTACGGTCGTCATCGGCTTGATAGAATCCCGATCCGCTTTGGCAGCCAGCAAAGCTCGCCGCACCGGCAACAAGGATTCGGCAACTTCGTGGCGGAAGTAGTGCGACACAAGTGCCACCTGATCGTCACTGCGACCCGAACGGGATTGCCGGATCATCTTCAACAATTCGTTGGGCATCCGAACTTTGTCGACGGCGGTCGCGTCCTCCGTCTGTTCGATCTGAAACCGGGCAAGCAGGTGGTCCTTGTGCGGCGACTGATGTTCGATCGTCAATCGCAATCGCTTCGACTCCGAGCGCGCGATTGGGGTAGCCGGAACGATGAGTAGCTCGTGCGGCTTGTCAATCTGCCCACCAACGGCCCAACCGTCCTCGTTCCCCTTGCCTCCCCGAAGCACATCTTCCGGCTCGAATCCCTGCTGGTGATAATCAGCAACCACGCGGTCCAACGGAAGCTCTCGAGACTTATCGCCAGCAATCTCGTGGACCCGGATTCGTGTGATGACAAAATTCCCGCCACCAAGGCCACTACCGCGGCCGGGGAGCGTATCGGCCGGCAACGTGCGGATTCTCAACGCCGCAAGACGTTCAACAACACACGGAAATTCCAAATCATAGTCGTCCTTTTCGGCCGATGACGTCACCAGCACTGTTCCTTGCGGTTCAACGTCGATTTCCTTGCCACTGGTGCGTACCGCGGACGCCGGCGCAACGACTTTCCACTGCGTGTCGCGCTGCAAAGCGTTCTCCCATCGCATTTGCTCCGTGTCCAGCTCTGGCGTCATTTCGTCCAGTTGATTCGATAACTTGCGGATTGTAGTATCCAATTCCGCAATCTGTTCTTGCTGTTCTTCACTGTAGACGTCGACCAACGGCGACTCGTCGCGACGATCGGCATCGGCCGTATTATTCAGGATCGCGAAAAAGCGAAAATACTCTTCTTGTGAAATCGGATCGTATTTGTGATTGTGGCACTGTGCGCAGGCCATCGTGGTTCCCATCCACACGGCCATGGTTGTGTTGACGCGATCGACAACCGCGACATTGCGAAACTCCTCGTCCTGCGTCCCACCTTCATTGTTGGTCAAGGTGTTCCGGTGAAACGCCGTGGCAATCAACCGCTCCTGGCTCGAGTTCGTAAGCAAGTCACCCGCCAATTGCTGCCGCGTGAACTCATCAAACGGCATGTTGGCATTGAGCGCCCGGATCACCCAATCGCGATAGGCCCAGATGGTGCGGGACGGGTCGTCGGCGTATCCGGCACTGTCGGCATATCGAGCCAGATCGAGCCACTTGCGCGCCCAATGTTCACCAAACGCCGGGTCGGCTAATAGCGAATCCACCAAGCGGTCATAGGCCGGCGGGTCGTCGTTGCGGACAAAGGCATCGGCCTGTTCGACGGACGGTGGTAAGCCGGTGACGTCGAGACTGACCCGGCGGATCATCGCGTAGCGATCGGCGGCAGGCGAGGGGGCCAGATCGTGTTCGATCATCGCCCGCAACGCAAAATGATCGATCGCATTGATCGGCCAATCGGAAAACCTCGTATCGATCGGCGGCAGTTGGGGGCGTTGCGGGACGACATACGACCAGTGTTTGGCAAAGGGCGCTCCTTCGACAATCCAGCGCCGAAGGATATCGACCTCCGCGGCACTGATCGACTTTCCCGAATCGACGGGCGGCATCTTCATCGAATCATCGTCCGATGTAACTCGCACAATTACTTCACTCGCATCCGGTTTCCCGGCCATCACGGCGATACTACCCGAATCCAACTCTGCCATCGCTGACTGTGGATCGTCCAGTCGTAACCCAGCCTGCAATCGGCCTTGGTCAGGACCGTGACACGCAAAACACTTGTTCGAAAGAATGGGGCGCACATCGCGATTGAAGTCGATCGTGCCTGGCGGAGAGTCGGCGGCACAGACCGCAACAGTTCGACACGCGACGATCAGAAAGACGAAGGCGGATCGGAGGACGTCCACGGCAGGAGTCCTTAATTAAATGGTGAGATACTCGAGGTACAAAAAACTTCCACCAGTATAACAGCGGCGCCGTTTGAGTGCAGCGCACGTCGACAGGAATCGCTTCATGGATTCGGCCGCTTTAGAAGTGCATCGTGGATCGTCCCCCATGCGGCGTATCGGCAGCAGGGTTGTGCTGGTTTTGAGGGTCATTGCAGCGAACGGACATCGCTTTCCACACCTTTCTCGGCTGTTTTCGTGGCGTGACCAAGGTTGCTCGGGCCCGTAACCTACATTTCGAGAAGCCGAAACCATTTCTTCTACATTTCCACTAGAAATTCCATTAATCCCGGGAGCACATAACATGGGCATGGTAATCAAGATCAAAGGTGCACAACAAGTCTGGCCAGGCGGCGTAATCGCTCACGAATTCGCCGATGGTTGGAGTGCCGATGGCAAGAGCAAGGTGCTTCAAGCCATGCGAGACTGGACCGAGGCGACCGGCGGCTTGGTTACCTTTCCCGAGCACTCGAATCAGAAGTTTTATATCAGGATCACCAATCCCCAACAAAGCCGGTGTGCGCTAGGCTTCAATGGGCAGTCGGAGATTGAGTGTCAGATCAAGGACGACGCAAACGTCTATGTCACGGCACTGCACGAACTGGGCCACTGCATGGGACTTGGTCACGAACAGCTGCGCGATGACACGCCCGCGGAAGTGATGCTCAATATCGCCCGCGCTCAAAGCGACGGGTCGGAGCGTGGCGTAGCCTTCCAAATGGAGATCATTCGCAGCCTGATCCAGATGAAGAAGAGCGACTACGTCAAAGTCGGCGGCTTCGACAAAGCATCGATCATGCTATATGCGAGTGACGCCAAGAGAATCAGCGATGGTGATGTTGCATCGGCCAAACAGCTGTACGGCACGTCGGCCTAAAACGCCTAGATTGAGCTGTCTGGACATGAGAGCTGTCTTACTTCGAACAGCCCGCAATACCTCGAACCTCGAGGTATTGCACACCGACCGAAGCGATGCTCGAAAAGCCAACTTCCATCGACGTCAGATCAACAGCAGCTTGTCATTGATGGCAATGCGCTTGTCACGCTGCGGGGTTTCAGCAAATCGAACCCCAAACATGTAATACGCTGAAAGTGTAGATCCGGCGCAAATGTCGTTCACTTGGACCAAGAAATTTCGCACCGCAAGCCACAGGGCCACGGGGCCACGGGGCCACAGGGCCACAGGGTCACGGGGCACTGTCCACACAATCACTACATCGCACGCGACCGACACCACATGCAAGCGGTGCGGCGCAAGCCAACCGGTGTCCTAGCGGAGCGGCGCAAGCCGCCCGGTATAACGGTGCGGTATAACGGTACGGTGTAGCAAAGGGGCGATCATCTGCTACAATTTCGGACATACGTATCCGGTTTTGTAAGTGTCCGGTTTCGTGGGCCGGATACTGCGGAATAATTCAGCGTAGTTGTGTCAAGAATGGAGCGGAACCATGCCTTCGGAGCTTGCGGCACCTGCGGAGTTGATTGACGTGCGGCCTTTGGGGGAGCGTCTTGCCGTTGAGGCCACGAAGAAACTGGCGAAAACAGCATTCGCTGAGCTCATACGACTCGTCCTTCCGGCCGGCAAGGAGATCAAGGAGCACACGGCACCGGGGCAGCTCATCGTGCAATGCCTTGAGGGCCGTGTCGAGTTTACGACCATGGGATCGACCAAGGTACTGGAAGCGGGCCAGCTGTTGTATCTGGCGCCGCGCGAGCCCCATGCGTTGAGAGCGGTGTTGAACTCGTCACTGTTGCTGACGATCATTACGACCGCGGCACAAAGTGACTTGGTGTCGACATGAAATCAGGGGGAATGCGGATCGGGCATTGGATGTGGCGGTTGGTAAAAGCGGTGATCGTGCTGGCCGTCGTTATGGCGATCGTCTATTGGGTCAAGTTTTCACCGGTGCCGGTCGCGGAACACGTGGTTGAGCGCGGAACGATCGTTGCGGAGGTGATGGGAACCGGAACGTTGGAGGCGCGGGTAGAGACAACGATCAGTGCCAAGATTTCTGGCCGGATCACACAGGTCCTGGTCGACCAGGGGGACCGGGTGGAACACGGCGATGTACTCGTTCATCTGGACGACGAGGAGTTGCAGCAGCAAGTAGCGATTGCTGACGCTAATGTGCAATCGGCGCTGGCGGCGATCGATCGACTGAAGACGGATAAGAATCGAGCCGAAGCTGTTTTGGACCAAGCCAAGAGAAGTCACAGTCGCGCGCAGACATTGGTGAGTCAAAACGCCGTCAGCAGGGACGAATCGGACAGGGCAACGGAAGGGTTAGCGATTGCCGAGTCGGGGTTGTCTCGTGCCGATGCAGCCATCGCCGAAGGACAAAAGGCGTTGATCGCCGCGGAGAAGAATCTGGAGTATCACCGAACACGGTTGGCAGACACAACAGTGCACGCACCCTTTTCGGGGTTGATCACCAAACGCACACGGGAACCCGGCGACGTGATTGTGCCAGGTAGTTCGATTTTGAATCTGATCTCGACGGACGAACTGTGGATTAGTGCCTGGGTCGACGAGACTGAAATGGCGAAGCTCCGAGTCGACCAGGAGGCGCGGGTTGTCTTTCGTTCGGAACCGGAACGATCGTACCGCGGTACGGTGGCACGTTTGGGATTGGAGGCCGACCGTGAGACACGCGAGTTTATCGTCGATGTGAAGGTCCTCGAGTTGCCTGTAAACTGGGCCGTTGGGCAGCGGGCAGAGGCGTTTATTGAAGTTGGGCGCAGGGAAGATGCGGTATTACTTCCAGCGACTCTCTTGTCACTTCGCGACGAACGCCAGGGGGTGTTTGTGCTTGATGGAGAAAAGGCAAGATGGCGTCCCGTTTCCGTAGGGCTTCGCAATCGCGATCGCTGGGAAATCACCGAAGGCTTAGCGGCGGGTGATCGTGTGATTGCCGTCAGCAGTCCTCGCTCAAACCTCGTGGATGGAAGAAAGGTGACCACGAAGTGAACCTGGCCATCAAAGACATCCGCCACAACCTGGGTCGGTTTGCCCTGACGACAACCGGCATCGGGCTGTTGCTGATGATTGTGATGGGGATGGGCGGAATCTACCGCGGCGTGGTCGAAGACGCCACGCTACTTATCGATCGCGTTGGTGCTGACCTGTGGATTGTCCAGCGTAACACCCGGGGCCCTTTTGCCGAGTTATCGCGGGTACCATCGAACCTGGTCCATCGTGCGCTCGCCGTACCTGGCGTGCAAACATCACGCGAATTCATATATCACACGATTCAGCGCGAACGTGACGGCAAACCGCTACGGTTGGCCGTGTTGGGACTAAGCTGGCCGACCGATCGAGGCGAGTGGTTGCCGTTGACTGCCGGGCGCCCGTTGCAACAAAGCCATTTTGAAATGATTGCCGATGAGACATTGCGGTTGCAGCTTGGCGAGCAAGTGTCGCTGGGAAAGGAAACGTATACGGTAGTCGGTACTACCAAGAGCATGATTAGTTCAAGCGGCGACGGGATTGCGTTCTTCACGGTGGCCGATGCTCAGGCGATACAGTTCGATGTGCCCGGTGAGGCGGTACGACTAGAGCGGGCGTCGCGAGAATCGCGAGGCCGTGATTTCGAGCAGGCGATTCAGCAGCCGTTTATCCTGGAACAGGCAGGAGCCCCATCGCAACAGCTGCCGGCGATCGCGCGGCCGCAGATCAGCGCGGTAATGATCACCGTGTCGCCCGGCACCGACGTACAGAGGGTGGCCAATATTATATCGGGATGGGGCGACGTAGCGGTATTCTCCAATGACGACCAGCGCGAATTATTGCTGAAGGGATCGGTTGAGAAAGTGCGGCGCCAGATCGGTTTGTTTCGCGTGCTCCTAACAGTGATTGCCGCCATAATTATGGCACTCATCTTGTACACGTTGACACTGGATAAGATCCACTCGATCGCACTATTGAAACTGATTGGGGCACCGAACACCGTGATCCTCGGACTCATTCTGCAGCAAGCCATTATCTTGGGGACGCTTGGATTTGCGATCGCGCTGGCGATCGGTCAGCGGGTTTTTCCGTTGTTTCCGCGGCGAGTCATCTTGACGCAACCCGATCTCGTGCAATTGGCCGTGATCGTCTTCGGAATTTCCATTGTCGCAAGTCTGCTCGGCATCTGGAAGGCGATGCAGGTGTCGCCGCATGAGGCCTTATCATGACGGCGATTGGACAATCCGAGTTTGCCATCCAGGCAGAAGGCCTGACCAAGGTCTACGGTAGTGGCAACACGGAAGTGGTCGCGATGCGTGACGCGACGATGGAAGTGAAGCGGGGCGAAGTGCTCGCGCTGTTGGGACCAAGTGGAGCGGGCAAGTCGACATTTCTTACCGCCGTTGGCTTGATCAACCCACCCACTCGAGGACGCATCACGATCCGGGGACAGGTCGTGATGGACGGACCGGCGGCCCAGACCAACTTGCGGTCTTTTCGTCGCCGCCACATTGGGTTTGTCTTTCAGAAGTCGAATTTGATTCCGTTCTTGACGGCCGTGGAGAATGTTCAAGTGGCGTTGGAACTAAATGGCGCGCCACGTCGAAAGGCCCGGCGTTCGGCATTGCAATTAATGGACTACTTGGGGGTAAGTGATCGGGCAGACAACTTGCCGTCCATGTTGTCCGGGGGGCAGCAGCAGCGCGTCGCCGTAGCGCGAGCGCTGGCGAATCGCCCCAGCGTGATCCTGGCGGACGAGCCGACGGCCGCCCTGGACAGCTTCCGCGGCCGGCAAGTGATGGAGTTATTTGCCAAGGTAGCGCACGAGCAGGGAGCGGGGGTGATTGTCGTGACACACGACCATCGTGCTCTGGATGTCTTCGACACCATTTACGAGATGGAAGATGGGATCATGCGACAAATCGAACATCCGACCGTATCGTTGTGATCACGGGCGCCTCGACTTGAACACCTCCTGCCTCCACATTTCGTGGCAAACGAGGAGTGAGGAGTAAATTCGCCGAATACTTGATGGTTCGAGGTATTGGTGTATCTCGGGAGTTGACGTCAGCCGGCGCGGCCGATCAGGATAATCGGGCACGCCGAACGCTGGGCGATTTTCATCGCGAATTGCCCGAACAGTTTTTTGCGGCGGCTCAACCGCTGGATGCCGAGGATCATCAGATCGGCATCGGCCGATTGTCGTACGATTTCGTCAATGGCCGATTCGCATCGGCTGATATCGAGCGACACGTTTACGACTCCCAGGTTGTGTGCCATTGCCGTGAGTTCTTCCCGTGCCAGTGCCACATCGCGATCTGTGTTGCGGGGATGGAGGATCCGCAAGAATTTGGTTTCGCGATCCCCCGAACGCGAGAAGCTGGAGAGCAGCCGAGCCAATAGGCGATCGTGACCTCCTCGTCCCGCCGTAGGGACTATGATGCGCCGTACGTTGCTCAGACTCCAACCTTTCGGCGCACGTAACACGACGATGTCACAGTCAACCGAACTGATGACATCGTTCAATGGTGTGTCGTCGACTTCGCCGTCGATTCGGCTGAGCCCCAGAAGCAAGCTCTCGCAACGATGGACCTTGGCAACTCGGGCGATCTCCGGCCAAGGACGCGGAGCGACGGAGATCAGCGATTCGGGGAATAACTGGGATTCGACCGATGCGGCAATCGCTGCGGATAGGACCTCCTGCGATTGCTCAAGGGGCTGCTTGTCTTCCGCCGGTTTCCAATCCCGCGGCGCGACGACAACGGACATCAATAGGACCCGACCGACCTGCGTTGGCGCCAGGGCGTTGGCGACAGCGACCAGCCCGCGAGCATTGTCGGGATTCGCGATTGGTACGAGTACCAACGGACTGCGTCCGCGCAACTTCACCAGTTCCGGATCGCTGCCAGCACTGGATGCATCGGCAATTCTCGCTCGATGCGCGAAGAGCCCCAGGAACATCAACGTGCCAATACAAATCCAAACCAAGGCAATCGTCCCCGCCGCCGGTACCGCCACCCCCTGATAGATAGCAAGACCCAAACAACATAGTCCTCCCACGACAGGGACCAGCGGATAACCCGGAACACGAAACGGAGGGGGACGATGGCCACTCCGCTGCCGCACCAGGATTGCCACCCAATGGGCGAGTGCGAACGTAACCAGGAAAATCAGACTGGAAGCGGCCCCCGCCGCGGCAACGTTGGGTACCAAGACCACCACCACGCACACGATCAACGCCGTGGCGGCAATGGCCATCGTGGGCGTTTGCGAACGCGGGTTGGTATAGGCGAACCGTCGTGGCAACGTATGGTCCCGCGACATTGCTTGCGCCACACGTGATGCGGCAAACAAATTTGCTTGCAGTGCCGACAGCATCGACAGGATGGCGGCGGCCATGACGAGCCAATACCCGGCCGGTCCGAGAAAGTTGCCCGCTGCCAAAGCCACGACCGTTTCGGGATGCTGGCGGCTGATCGACACAATCGTCTCGCCTTGCGGTGCGCCAACCACGGTGAGTACCAACAACAATGGAAGATAGATCAGCAGCGCAATGGCTAGTGATATTAACATCGCGCGAGGAATCGTGCGTTCCGGATCTTTGACTTCTCCGCCGACGGCGGCAATCAGATCAAATCCCTGCAAGGCAATGAACGTGAAACCCATCGCCTGAAAGAGCCCAGCCGGTCCTTGTTCGAAGAACGGTGTGAAGGCACTTTGCCAATCGCGGGCGTCCGGGGCCAATGCGGCAAGGGCACCGAAAAAGATCAACACAACAAAGACGACGATCTTACCAACGTTCGCGAATTGGCCGCCCCCCGATGCGCGATGCATCAAGCTGACGGCGTAAAACAGAGTGGCGCCAACCGCCAATAGACAACTTGCCATGCGAGTCTGCAGCCACACCGGAGCATCCACGCCGACGGCCTGGCAGACTTGGTCGATGCCAACCAGTGCAAATTGAGCGAATCCAAACGCATAGAGGACCGCCGCGACGATTGACGCGAACCACACAATCCAGCCGACAGTGAAGGCGGCCTCGATTGTGAGTACCTTCTTGGCAAACACATACGTGCCACCCGACTGCGGGAACTTCGACGCGACCTCGGCGAAACTGAGCGCGGTCAGAATAGCAATCACGCCGTTAAGGGCAAAGGCGAGAATGGCACTGGGGCCAGTTACCGAAAAGGCGGCTCCCGAGAGCGCCAGGATCCCGCCCCCCACGATGGCACCCACGCCAACTCCCGCGGTACTTGCCAACCCCAGGTGTCGAGCACTTCCCTTCTTTGTGATTCCGCCCATCGTCCTTGCCTGCTGCCCAGATGCCTTGTTGCCGTTTGCCACCTCGTCTGCGAAGGAGACAGTATCGGAAGCGTATTGTTGAGGACTTGACGCCGAGTCGCAAGGGACGGCGGTTGGCAGGAGCTTCACCGGAATTGGTAACGAGCTGTTGCGTTGTACCAAGTGTCTTGGCGAGCGCGGAACATTTGGCGTGCGATGTTCCACGGTTCTTTTAACGGCCCAAGTATTTTTTGTCTTGCACTCTTGACGTTTTTTTAGCGGCGTATCTAATCATCGTGTCGATGACATGTCGATGGATTGACGACGGTCGAACTTGTGTTTGCCGTCTCGACCAATCCCTTTCCCATGAACGGAGTCCCGCTCAATTATGAGTACCGGCGAATCTTCCGAGGGTTGTTTTTTCGGTTCCGACGACGAGCCTCCTGGTAAAGGGAGAAAAACTCAGCCGAAGGCAGTCGTCGCCACGATCTCACCACTGCCACTTTCCATTTCTATCGACCACGATCTGGTCAACGTGCCCGCGTCTCGCGTGGCAACGCCCGAAACGACCGAGGCCGAGTTTTCGCGAATCAAGCGACCGCGGCGGGCTGCACGGGCGAAACTGACGAGCCCCCCCACACTGACGCCCATCGACCGGCGACTGGAAAGTCCCGTCGAGGTGACGACCGACTCCGTGGCGGATCCGACCATCCTGAAACGCA
>JAGQPD010000714.1 GCA_020426865.1 Planctomycetales bacterium | reverse complement strand
TGCGCGAGATGGAGATCTTCGACGTGAAGACGGCCAATCGCGATCGACGTGTCTGGGCCGTCGCACAAGGAGGAGATCTCGAGATTAATGACGACAACCTGCCAGAGGAGCTGGTCGTCAAGCCGAATAAGCAAGGACCGCTTGCCGGCGGCGCTTTTCCCTACATGGATGCCGAGGAGGCAATCTCTCAAATGACCGTGCAGGACGGATTGCAGGTGAACCTGTTCGCGTCCGAGGAACAATTTCCCCGATTGGTCAATCCCGTGCAAATGGCGGTCGATACCGACGGACGGTTGTGGGCCTCCGTATGGCCCTCCTATCCCCACTGGAATCCGACACAACCGCGCCGTGACGCCATCGTGATTTTGCCGGACGAGGACCATGATGGTCGGGCGGATGAATTGATCGTGTTCGCGGACGAATTAAATAGTGTAACGGGTTTTGAGTTCTGGGGTGGCGGAGTGCTCGTAGCCGCGCTGCCCGAGATTTGGTTCCTGAAGGATACCGATGGCGACAATCGAGCGGACCTCAAAATCCGGATGCTGCAAGGGATGTCCAGTGCCGATACGCATCATAGCGCCAACGCGATGTTGATCGGGCCCGATGGCTGGCTCTATTGGTCACGCGGCATCTTCAACGTCGCCGCATACGAGACACCGACAAAAACCCATCGATCCGGGGCGTCCGGGGTCCATCGTTTTAACCCGCGCACGTTCGAAGTCAGTTTCCATTATCCGATCGGTCCGAATCCCCACGGCGATGTATTTGATCGTTGGGGATTTCAGTTTGCCAATGATGGCACCAGCGGTACGGGTGGCTATGTTAGCATTGGCAAAGGCCAGCGTCCGGGTGGCCGCGAATGGTTCAAGAAAGAATGGCGACCAGTGGCAGCGACCGGCTTGTTGTCCAGCAGCCACTTTCCCGAAAAGCACCAGAACAATTTCCTGATTTGCAACACGATCGGATTCTTGGGAGTGTTGCAGTACGAAGTGCAGTACAACGGCGCGCAGATTACTGCTGTGCGAACCGATGATCTGTTGGAATCGAAGGATCCGAATTTCCGCCCCAGTGATATCGAGGTGGGTGGCGATGGCGCTTTGTATGTCGCGGACTGGCACAATACATTGATTGGTCACATGCAACATAACATGCGAGATCCGAATCGCGATCATTCACACGGGCGGATTTATCGCATCTCGGCCAAGGGACGCGACCCGCTGATCCCGGTCAAGATGAAGGGTAAACCCACTGCTGACGTGTTGGAAAACTTCTTCAGCCGAGAGAATAGCGTGCGTTACCATGCTCGTATCGAGCTAAGTGGTCGAGATTCGGAAGAGGTCATTCGAGAAGTGGCGACGTTTACCGCCAAGCTCGATCCCAAAAATGCTCGTGCGGAACACGACGAAGCGCAGGCCTTGTTGGAGTGTCTTTGGGTACATGAAGAACATCGCGTTCCGAATATGGCATTGATCGAAAAGACGTACCTGGCAGATGAACCGCGCGTGAAGGCGGCGGCCGTGCGAACGTTGGGGCATTGGGCCAATCACAAGATCGGCGGACGCGTGATGACAAATCATCTACCCGGATGGGAAGTGTTGTTGGACGCGGCGGCGCGGGATGAGTCGGCGCTGGTGCGAGCGGAAGCGGCCAAGGCGGCGGTCGAATTCGACGGCCTGGCGCCCGCGGAGGTTGTCTTTGAGGTGGCAACGCGAGCGATGGATCCAGAGCTTGTCGACGTGTTGGGATACGCACGTGGCCGTATCGACGTCGACAAGATGATCGCCGACGCAATTCGTTCGAAGAAGCCGCTCTCGGCGGCCGCGGAAACCTACGCGCTGGCCAATGCGTCGCCCAATCTGTTGCTGGAGATGGAGATGAAAGAGCCACAAAAGGTCTTTCAAGCGTTGATTCGCCGAGAAAACATTCCAGAAAACGATCGCCGGACCGCCATTGACGCCTTGGCCAAGCGAAACAGGCGTTCTCCATTGAGCGAGCTCATCGCGAACATCCGCGATGCGGAAAAAGATTCACTGGCCAGTATTGCAGATCTGGCGAATATGCTTCCGGCCGTTGCCAGCCGTTCGTTGGAAGATGCCAAGCAGCTGTCGCTATTAGTGGAGACGACGCAGAACGCGGAAGTGCGTGCGGCCGCCTACGCAGCTTGGTTTCTGGCGTCAACGTCCGCGGATGCGTGGCAGGATGCGCTCAAAAGCCGCGAACGGTTGCATGACGCGTTGGCTGGTGTCGCGAAAATCAGCGACGCTGCGACTTTAGACCGGTTGTTTCCGTTGGTACGTCCGATTATGTTCGAGCTTCCGGAGGTCTTGCGATCGGATGCGGACACTATTGAAGTGCAGTCGGGCCCGGCTGTGACATTTGAGTATTACGAGCCGAATCCCACAAACGTGCAACTGGCGACGCTCGACAAGCTCACGCCAAGACTGACGGGCCGTTTGGAGCAGTTCGAGACGTTCGTGCCGGACGGCAGCCATGACGGATTTGCTACTCGGCAAACGGCGTCATTAGTCGTGCCGGCCGATGGACGTTATACGTTTTTCTTGTCGTCGGATGACGGGTCGCGATTGTACATTGATGGGAATTCGGTCATTGACAACGACGGTTTGCACGGAATGTCGGAGAAACGGGGCCGCGTGCGTTTGGA
>JAGQPD010000713.1 GCA_020426865.1 Planctomycetales bacterium | reverse complement strand
TGAGCCGCCCCATGGCGATCAAGCATCCGGGCATGTTTTTGTCACACCCTGGTAGGGCGATACAGGCGTCGTACCATTGAGCGGCCATGATCGTTTCGATGGAATCGGCGATCAAGTCGCGGGATTGCAGCGAATAACTCATGCCCTCCGTTCCCATCGAGATCCCGTCGCTGACGCCGATCGTATTGAATCGCATGCCGACCATCCCGGCTGCGACGACCCCTGCCTTCACCTCGGCCGCAAGCTTGTCCAGATGCATGTTGCACGTGTTGCCCTCATACCATACGCTGGCAATGCCTACCTGGGGCTTGCTCATGTCCGCTTCCGTCATGCCGGTGCCGTAGAGCATGGCTTGCGAGGCGCCTTGTGATTTCGGTTGCGTGATGCGACGGCTGTACTTGTTGAGTGATTCGGTCATGCTCGTGCGTTCTCCGACAAATCTCGCCATACAATTGGCGTGGGACTGGTGTTGCTGACGATCGTATTGTCTCGTCCGAAGGACATCCAATAGGGGAGGAGCGGGGATGGTGGCCCCCCGTCGTAACTCACCGATAAACCCGCTATTCTAAAGTGCACGGCCAGCCAGCGTAAGGTGCGGTCACAGGTTATAACATGCAAGCATTCGGTGAATGTTGCGGCCACACAGGATAAGTTGCGATCGCACGGTAAGCGGTGCGAATCGCCATTGCATGTCCGTTTCAGTTGCGTGCGAGGAGTAGCATAAATGTCCGAGACCGTACGATATTCTCCGGGAAGGAACGACGCTGAACCGGTTGGCAGGGCGTCCGTGCCGATGTCAACGCCGATGTCAACGCCGATGCCAACGCCGCCGCAGGCCGCCGCGGCCTTGATCGGGCTGATGATGTGCCTGCATTGCGTTCCCCTCTTGGCCAACGAGCCCGACGCCGACGCCGCGGTAGAAGCAGGTTTTACACGCCTGTTCGACGGTAAGTCCTTGGCTGGTTGGGAGGGAAATGAATCGGTGTTTCGTGTGGAGGAAAAATCGATCGTCGGCGGGGCGCTCGATAAGCCCGTCGCCCGGAACGAATTCCTTGCGACCACGAAGGATTATGGCAATTTCGAGTTGCGGTTGCAGGTGCGAGTCCGAGGGGAGGGGGCCAATGCGGGAATCCAGATTCGCAGCCGGCGGATCCCCAACCACCATGAAATGATCGGCTATCAGGCTGACGTCGGAGCGGGCTGGTGGGGGAAGCTGTATGACGAATCGCGGCGCAATAAGGTCCTCGCCGGTGTCAATGACCCTCAAAAACTGGAACCGGTTTTGCGCCTGGACGATTGGAATGATTATGTTATCCGATGCCAAGGGCGGCGGATCCAGTTGTGGCTCAACGGCGTGCAGACCGTCGACTACACCGAGCAGGATGGGGACATTGAACGGCGAGGGTTGATTGCGGTGCAGATCCATGGCGGGCCACCGTCGGAGGCGTGGTACCGCAACATCCGCATTCGCACGCTTGAGGAAGGAGCGGAATGAGCCGCACGAAGATTCAATTTGTTTATTTTGATCTCGGTCGCGTGTTGGTGCATTTTGATCACGAGCAAATGTGCCGGCAAATGGCCGAAGTCTCTGGGTTGCCCGTCGACCGCGTACGTGATGTTGTGCTGCACGGTGATATGCTGCAACTGAGCGAAACTGGGGAATTGAATGCGCGCCAATACTACGATGAGTACTGTCGCCGGCTGAAGGTCAAACCTGATTTTGATGCCTTGAAGCTGGCCGGCAGCGCGATTTTCGAGGTTTACACGCAGATGTTGCCGCTGGTAACCCATCTGCGCGCCACCGGCCAGCGGATGGGAGTCCTCTCCAATACCAATGATGCCCATTGGGAATATTGTGTCGCGACGTACCGCTTCCTGACATCCCTGTTCGATTTCGCGGCGTTGAGTTTTGAGATTGGTGCCGTGAAACCGGACGCCAAGATCTACCAGGCCGCCGCGGATATGGCAGGTGTTGCACCCGACGAGATTTTTTTTACGGACGATCGAGCCGACAACGTCGAAGGCGCGCGCGCCTTCGGGTTTGACGCGGTTCAGTTCGAGAATCCACAACAGTTGGCCCGCCAGCTGCGTGCGCGCGGGTTGGCATTCAATTACTGACCGCCGAATCAACGGCAGTACGTTCGGCCGTCTTGCAACGTTTTACAGGTAACGATTGATCAGATTTTCCAGCATTTCCTGCCGGCCGCTGACATTCGGCGCCGGATTTCCTTTGGCCATGATGTATTGTTCGAGCGATTCGAAGCTCTGTTTACCCGCGGAAATCTCTTGTCCAATGCCGCTGTCCCAGCTTGCATAACGTTCTTGCAGCAGCCGGTCCAGTTCACCGTCGGCGCGGATCGCGGCGGCGATCTTCAGGCCGCGGGCGAAGGCGTCCATCCCGCCAATATGGGCATGGAACAAGTCGATCGGTTCGAAGCTTTCTCGGCGCACTTTGGCATCGAAGTTGACGCCCCCGGGTGCGAGCCCGCCGTATTTGAGGATGGTGAGCATCGTTTGGGCGGTCAGGTAAATGTCGGTCGGGAACTGATCGGTATCCCATCCCAACAGCATGTCACCCGTATTGGCGTCGATGGAGCCGAGCATTCCTTGCATGCCGGCGTATTCCAGTTCGTGCATCATCGTGTGCCCGGCCAGCGTGGCGTGGTTCGTCTCGATATTCAATTTGAAGCGATCGGTAAGATTGTACGCGCGGAGGAAGTTGATGCAGGCGGCCGCATCGGAATCGTACTGATGCTTGGTCGGCTCCTTCGGCTTGGGCTCGATGTAAAAGACGCCCTTGTATCCAATTTTATCGGCGTAGTCGACGGCCATGTTCAGGAAGCGGCCAAGGTTGTCGATTTCGCGCTTCATGTTGGTGTTGTACAGATTCTGATAGCCCTCGCGGCCGCCCCAGAACACGTGGCCTGCGGCGCCCAGTTCGAGCGACACTTCCAGGGCCTTCTTGACCTGAGCTGCCGCGTAGGCAAACACATCGGCATTGCAGGTCGTGGCCGCCCCGTGCATGTAGCGGGGATGGCTGAACATGTTCTGCGTCCCCCACAATAACTGAATGCCCGTGCGTTGTTGTTCTTCCTTGAGCACCTTGACGACTGCGTCCAGGTTCTTGTTGGACTCGGCCAATGTCGCCCCTTCTGGCGCGACGTCGCGATCGTGAAATGCGTAAAAGGGCGCCCCCAACTTTTCCATGAATTCGAAGGCCACGTGGACGCGGCGGACAGCATTGTCCAACGAATCACTTCCGTCGTCCCACGGTCGATGCGCCGTCCCCACGCCGAACGGATCGCTTCCCGTACCGCGGAAGGTGTGCCAGTAGACAACACTGAAACGCAAGTGCTCGCGCATCGACTTGCCCTCGACGATCTCGTCCGGATTGTACCAGCGGAACGCAAGTGGGTTCTTCGAGTCGGGACCTTCATAGGCGATGGCAGGTACGTCGAAATAATCAGGCATGGCGATTCCTTTGATCGATTTGTGGTGAATTTCGCGTTATCGTTGCATAAACTGCCGCGGAAGGCAATCACCGTTGACGCGTGAATAGTTTTGTGAGTAGCCAGTCTCCCACTCGCGGCCACAATTGAGCAATTGCGAACAACCATCGTGCCTTGGCTGGGACGACGATTTCAGGGAGACGTCGTTCGCAGCCGCGAAGGAGCTTCCGAGCCAGCCGCTGGGGATCGGCCGAACCCAGCTTCACGCCGCCGGCCGGTGCCCGTGCCGAGTCCGGTAGATTGGCAGAGGCGGCGTCGTACCGGGTCCCCGCGTCGGTGCGGGCGATCGGGCCGGGACAAAACAATAGGACGTGCATCCCCGAGCCCGCAAGTTCCAACCGCAACTGCTGGGCGTATGCTGCCAGTGGAAATTTGCTCGCAGGGTAGGCTCCCAGATACCGTGACGCCAACTTGCTGGCCAGCGATCCGACCAGGACGAGATGCCCGCGAGATTGCTTCAATTGCGGCACGAAAGCACGTGTCACGCGCACGGCCGAGAGAAAGTTGATTCGCCAAAACTCGTCAAATTCATCGGGGGTCGTTTCCAGCACGTGGCCACGAGTCGATCGGCCGACGCAGTGGATCACGATATCGGGCCGCCGAGCCGCCGGAGGTAGTTCGGTAATCAGTTTGTCCATTCCATCCTGTGACGCAATATCGGCACATGCGGCGTAGACTGCCGCTGTCGCGATTTGTT
>JAGQPD010000712.1 GCA_020426865.1 Planctomycetales bacterium | reverse complement strand
TCAGGATGGAAGAATCGAAAATCCATGCGTGCGTCATGAAATGTTATGGGTTAAATTGTCGAAACAGAGTGTGAACTAGTACCTCGCGCCCTGCCAGCAACCACAAACTAAGCCAAGCCAGCGCGGGCGCCGAAACTCCCGCCAGCGTGATGGTCTCGATTGCCCATTCGCGGTACTCGACATACTGCTTTTCTTCGAACTTGGTTTTTTCAAGTTCGTCAATCTCCTTGTAGATGTTTTCCAGCGACGCAGTATCCGTCGCGCGAAAGTACTTGCCTCCCGTAAGTTCGGCGATCTTCGTGAGCGTGTCCTCGTCGATGTGTGCTTCCATCATTCGTAACACCTTCCGGCCAGTAAATGGATCCGTGACCGGAATCGGGGCAAGGCCTTTTGTGCCGACGCCAATCGTGTAGATCTTGACGCCAAAACTGGATGCCAGTTCCGCCGCCTGAACCGGGTCGATGTCCCCCGAATTGTTGGCGCCGTCGGTCAACAGGATCATCACTTTGCTCGTGATCTTTTGACTGCCACTTCGCTTGAGGCCATTGAGTTTTTCCGTTGCCAGGCCGATGGCGTCGCCGATTGCTGTGCCGTCTTCCGGTTCACGATCGACGATTTCCGTATCGTGCAGTTGTCCCACAACGAATGAATGATCCATCGTCGGAGGGGTGATGCCATCGGCGTATCGAGCAAAGGTAACCAGCCCAATCAGGTCGCTTGCGCGGCCGTTTAGGTTGTCACCCCCGAGCACGAATCGGCTCGCTACGTCCTTGATCGCCGACAACCGGTCGACCGTCTCGTTTCGTAACTTAAAGTCCAACGCTTGCATACTGCCCGATCGGTCTACCACCAACTCGATGGCGATCCCCTCCGTCGAGCTGACCGCCTCCTTGCGGCCTTCTCTTGGGCGAGCAACGGCGACAATCAACAGCAGCAATGCCAACAGTGTCATAAACGTCGGCAGCCACTGCAGTCGCTGTTTCCACGACCTGGGAAGTCTGTCTAACCCGTTCGTCGAACTGAAGGAAAGTGACTCCGTTCGGTATCGCAGCGATCGGACCAACAGCCACGGCACGATGACCAGAAGCGTGAGAAACCAAATCGATGGGTTGTGAAACGTAAACATGCTGACAACTACCGTTACTTAATGTGGGCGGGAGCATCACTAAATGTTGTGATCATGCGACGAGCGGTGTCCAACGCGTTGGTCGACGACGATGAGTCGGGGGTAGCGCCGGCGAACTTGACCATATCAGCGGTAGTCAAGAACTGTGTTAGCCGTTCCCGCAACCCGCTTACCAAAAGGTCTTGTGCCCGCAGGCCTTCGAAGAACTCGGCAGTTGTCATCCGCGACGCGGGGATCTCCAACCTGCGCTCCAGGAAATGGCGGACGACCGAAGTAAGTCGAACGTAATATTCATCAATGCGCCCTTCGGCAAGTAGCGTCGAGCGTTCCAGTTCATCCAATTGTCGCAAGGCAAGCTGCGTTGCAGACGGCTGAGGTGCCGATCGGCGACTCGCTAAAATAAGCGCCGTCGCCAACGCCAGCGCCAACCCCCCTGCCCCGAGCGACCACCAGATCGCGGGCGATGTTCTGTTGGATTCGGGTATCGCTAAGGCATCCTTGATGTCGCGGAACGTCGATGGGTCGATACTGCCTTCGAGCGTGCTCGTCACATGGATCGGAATCTCGGGGGTAGTCATTTGTTGAGCAAGGGCCGAATGCGCGGTGTTCGTCTCCCGCAGCCGATACGCGACCGTGATCGCGGGAATCACGTGCGCGCCGGAATAGTAGCACTCTAGTAGATAACGACGTGTAAACAGGCGGCCCGTTCCGGTCGGGATGTCCATCTGGTCTTGTGTGTCAACTACATGGAAATCACCCAATGCGTCGGGTACTGAAGGGAAGGATATCGCGGTGTTGTCGGGTGCCTCGATTTGAATCGTTAACGCGATCGGTTCGGCAACTTGAACGGATTTGCGATCGACCGAACACACCAGTTGGACACCGTCGACAGCGGATCGGAATTGTTGTTCCTCGGCACTGGCCAAGGATGCGACAGTGGCCAACACGCCTGCGAAGCAGAGGGACAACGGCCGGCGGTTTGCGCGCGGAACCAGGCGAGCGCCGACAGCTTCGTCGGGACGGCATCGGACACGGCCTTCGTCGCCGCCTACGTGCTGCGTCATTGCCGCTCCTCCCGTCGATGGAAGAACTTCCGCAAGGGTTCCACAAAGTCCTCTCCCGTCTCGATCGAGATCGAATCGAGTTGCAAGGTGCGGAACAGCCGTTGTCGCCGGTCGCAGAGGGCGGCGGCACGATCCGCGAAGGCCGTTCGCTGACGAGCGCTGGATGTGTCGAGCAACACGGTGTGACCGGTTTCCGCATCTCGCAGGTTCAAGAATCCAACATTGGGCAAGTCATGTTCGCGACGATCGGAGACAACGATGGGAACAAGATCGTGACGCCGCTTCGCGACTCGCAGGGGCTGTTCAAACCGGCTATCGAGAAAATCGCTAATCAAGAACACGATTGCTCGGCGTTTTACGGTTGAATTCAGGTATTGCAGGGCCGCGCCAATGTTTGTGCCGCGACCGATCGGTTCGCAGTACAACAATTCCCGAATCACACGCAGAACATGGCGCGAACCTTTGCGAGCCGGTACGGCTTTTTCGATCTCGTCGGTAAACAACAGCAGGCCGATCTTGTCGTTGTTCTTGATCGCCGAGAATGCCAACGTCGCCGCCAGTTCCGTTACCGCTTCACGCTTTGTCTGATAATGCGTACCGAAACTCTGCGACGCACTAAGATCGACTAACAGCATGACCGTCAATTCCCGCTCTTCGCGGAAGAGCTTTACATACGGTTCTCCCATTCGCGCGGTCACGTTCCAGTCGATCGAGCGAACGTCATCGCCAATCTGGTACGGACGCACTTCCTCAAATTCAATGCCCCGCCCTTTGAACGCCGAATGGTATTGGCCGATCAACATGTCGTCCGCCAAGTGCGACGTGCGGATTTGAATCCGTCGGATGCGGGCCATCAATTCGCGTGGTATCACCGTCAACCCCTCAATGTTCTTTGCGATGCTGCTTTACGGTACCGGAATATGACTGAGGATCATCGTGACGATTTCGTCAGAGGTTTTGTCTTCCGCTTCGGCCTCGTACGTCAACACGACTCGATGCCGAAGGACATCGAGTGCCAGGTCTTTGACGTCTTGCGGGACGACATATCCACGGCCATTTAGGAACGCGTTGGCACGTGCGGCCAGTGTTAGATTGATTGTGGCACGCGGTGATCCGCCGTACTGGACGAGATGCCGGATGTTCAATCCGTATTCTTCCGGCCGTCGCGTTGCCATGACAAGGTCCACAATGTAATGTCGCACCTTGTCGTCCACGTAGATCCGGTCCACCAGTTCTCGAGCGGCTACAATGTCCTGCGGATGCATGACGGGCTCGATCGCGATTCGCTGCCGTGTTTGCGACATGCGATCGAGTATCTCCAGTTCTTCGTCACGTGTTGGATAATCGACGACTACCTTCAGCATGAATCGGTCCATCTGCGCCTCTGGCAATGGATACGTCCCCTCTTGCTCGACGGGGTTCTGCGTTGCCATAACCAGGAACGGCTCCGCCAGCAGAAACGTTTCACTGCCAATCGTTACTTGCCGTTCCTGCATCGCCTCCAGTAATGCGCTTTGTACCTTCGCCGGCGCTCGGTTGATTTCATCCGCCAGGATCAGGTTCGAAAAGATCGGGCCCTTCTGCACGATAAACTGTTGGTCTTGCGGCCGATAGACCAAGGTGCCAATCAAATCGGCCGGCAATAAATCGGGCGTGAACTGCAGACGCTGGAAGCTGGTGTCGATCCCCCGCGCGACACACGCGACCGCCGTTGTCTTGGCCAGCCCCGGTACGCCTTCAATCAAGAGATGACCATTTCCCAAAAGCCCAACGATCATTCGTCGCAATAAAGCCTGCTGGCCAACAATCACTCGCCCCACCTCGTCCAGCAAACGAGTAAACGGCGTACTTCGAGCCGCGATCTGCGCACTCAACGCATCAAGGTCCGTCGGTTGAGAATGACGAGTCGAGGATGTCATGTCTTGCGATCCCCCTAAGGGCTAGTAGCAACTTTATTTACGTTCCGCTTTGGACCTCTGGCACGACAAAGTCCGTGGTACACGGCAAGGCAAAATATATGCCACGTTGCAAGAACGCCGAAATCTGCCAAAATGGCATCATAAACGGTCTTCGCGTGGGGCAAAATGCCCCAACGTGGGGCAAAATGCCCCGATGCAGGAAGGGTTTGGGCAGGAAGGG
>JAGQPD010000711.1 GCA_020426865.1 Planctomycetales bacterium | reverse complement strand
AGGTTCACCGACGCGTTACTTGGGTTATGGATTTCGATAAACTCAAGGTCACTCGCCGTGATCGTCGGGTCGATCAGTTTCGCTATGGCACTCGGTTCGCCTGCGTGGTATTGGATTTCGCTGATCACAACTTCTCCGCCGAATGCTTCGGCGTTGGCACATCCCAGTGTCACACGCCGAGTGGCAGCGAATTGTCCGGCACCGTTGGGATATCGTGACCACGAATAGCCGAGCGGCGCGACTTCGTAGTGCACTTCATCGGCCAAGGCGACGACATTGCCGCTGGCATCCGCAATCGTCAGCCACAACTCGCCGGCACCCTGCAATCCGACCGACAGAATGCTCGAGTTGCCTCCTGTTGGGTCGGCACCAAAATCACTCTCGTCAAAAACGAGGTAGCCGCCAGGCGGCAGTTGTGCGTCGTCGGGGACGCGGAATTGACGCAGATTGGTTTGGTCGCTGGACAAGTACCAACCGCTAATGTCAATCGTATCGGCGCTCGTATTGAATAACTCCACGCTGCTTCCCGAACGAAGCTCGTTAATAACGACACCCGATGCGATAGATGGTGCAGCACCGGGGCTGCCACCCGGTGTAACACTCCCTTGCCATGCGCGTCCCTTGGAGTAGGCACGTGTATCGGTCGCAAGTGTATCACGCAATTCCAGCGACCCGCCGACTCCGTCGGGCCATTCGGGAAATTCGCCACCATCCTGATAGGCAAAGTCGAGGATCGTGTCATTGGTGGGAGTGACCAGCGCGATCCGCTCGCCCTCGTTGGCCAAGCGACCACCGGTCCACTCCCCGATCACCGGGATTGATGCGCCGTATCGCAGTCGGAACGCATCTAAATTGGCGACAATCACCGCACGTTCCCCAGCTGGCAATGTATAGGACGGTAGCGAGTACGTAATGCCACTTTCGAAGTGGACATTCAATAAGTTCAAATCTTGATTGCCGATATTGTGAAACTCCAGGAACTCGAAGTCATTGTCTGTCAAACCGGCGATGGATGTGAGCTCGGCGTTCGTCGGGTCAGTTGGATGGTAATTCAATTCGGAGATCCGCAGCGATGCCACCAGTGGATTCGTAGCGGTCGAATTCACTGCCACCGTGGCGATACCAACGGATTCTCCTTGGTAGTCGTAGGCGCCGATCGTGATCGAGGTCATGCCACTGTGGACCGGCACGGCTGCGGTCCAGCCGGTGGTCGAATTCCAAGTTGTTTCCAGGGGGACGTCAGAGCCGGTTAATCGCAATTCGCGAACGTTGATCCAGCCTGTTCCGCTTACGTTCACAGTCGGCAGATTGCCGGCGTTGATGGGCCCGGCGGTAGAAATACCGAATGTCACTTGCGGGATTGCCGCATTGATCTGTGACAGTACTACGTTCGCACGTGCCGCGATGTCTGATAACCATGAGTCGTACGGCTGACCCGGCAATAGCGACTTGTAGTTGTTCGCGAAGTGCGCCATGTATGTGCCGTTGTAGGTCGTGGTCACGATGTCCAACATGTGACCGTAATAGCTGCGACGATTGGCGGGCGAAGCGATCACGATCTTGGCAATTTCGTTGCCGGCGAGGATGCCCCGGTTACGATCGAAGAAGGCGTCCAGGTCGTGCGGGAAATAGAGCACGCGATTGTCTTCGGGGCGAATGAAAAACTGGGCGTTGTGTTGATCCCCCGCGCCGTAGTTGTCGCCAAAACCGGAAGCTGCTGCAAAGGCCGCTGCGCGCATCCATTGATCCACATCAATGACGCTACCGATCTGGCTATTGAACGCCGTGCCACTGCTGCCCATTATCTTGGCCCACTCGATCAGGCGGGCGTAACTGTCTTCATCGCGCTGGCTTTTGATCAAGAAATTCCAGCGATACGATTCCTCGTTGTCACCAAGATTCCGGATGGCGGTCCCTGCCACACTATCGGGCTGTGGCAATTTATATCCCTGAGCGTTGGCGGTCGTTGGATAGTAGATCAATTCGTATTCATAGAGTTTACCGTCGCCCCCCCGGTCGTATTGCGCATCGACAAAGACATCGGTGTAGCGGGCCATCTGCAGTTCAGCTCCGCCCGTATGCTCCAATCGTGGAGTCATGATATTCACGAGATCGTTGTATTCGGCGAAGTCGGTGCCGGCATGGCCCATGGCGTGATGAAGCAGGATTTCGCGTTGTCCAAAGCCGGTGCTGTCCGAGCGATCCAAGGCGATGGAATGATGCACACCTCGAAACAGTTGCTCGTTGTTGAACTCGATGTTGAAACTCAACCGTGGCTGATACGGTCGAGCGCGCTGGCTACCGCTGAGCCGCACCCCGATGTTGTAGAAGATTTCATTCTCGTTGTAGATGACCGTGCCGCCAACCCGATCGTTGCTCATCAGGTTAATGTCGGTGTGCAGCCAATTGGCATCGTCGGGAGTGAGGATGATCCGTAGATTGTGAATTCCGGTGTCGGAGGCCAAGCCGTCGTTCACCTTGTACAGGGCCCGGGATCCGGGGCCCAACGCGGGAAACAAGCTGGTCGTGGGAGTTACTGGATGAGCATCCGTGCCGGAGACAAAAAACTGCACGATCGTGCCAACCGACTGACCCGGTATGATCCCGGTGTATCGGTTTCCGGGAGTACCAGTCATTGGAGCGGTATTCCAGGCATTGCCGGCAATGGAATACCAGAGCGTCATCGACGCAACGCCGTCAGGATCTGCTGCGGTGACCGAGATCGTTACCGGTTGATTCGGCTCGGGAACTGCGGGGCTGTGATTGAGTTCGTCGTAGGTTGGCCCGACGTTGTTGACCAATACAGAGTTGACAGTGCCCGGCGTGCCAACCCGTGCGGGTTGTTCCAACACCGTTACGTGCGGCAAACGGTTGAAATAGAACCGCGAATGCAATTGTGGCGATCCGCTGATCCAGCGAGCCCGAAATGAGACCTCGTACGTTTGGCCGTTTTGAATCGACTGGCCACCCGTCAGCGTCGTTTCAACGTGATTATGCATGTGTTCTGTCGGGCCCGTCGCCAACAGTCGCAGGACTTGATTGTTGGGGTCCTCCGGGTCTTGAATGACCGTTGCGTGGCGATGGTTGCCGAGGACCCGCCATCCCGCTGGCTCCATACCAATCGTGTCGGCCTCAAATGTTGAATTTGCGATCAGCGGCGAACCGGCTGTCCCCGACAACCGCGTCACGGTAATATCGTCAAGCAGCAATTCACCGGCATCCAACAAGCCAAGGAGAAATTCACGCCATTGCGAGTCGTTTCCCACCGTGCTGGCGGTGACGACGCCCGAGTAAGAATATGTTTCCCACGACGTATTCGAGGTTTCGTCGCTGGCACCCCATGATTCCGCGACCGAATTGTCGCTCCATGGGTTGCGCAACTCCAAACTGGCACCACCACCGTCAGCTGCGACTGGCCAACGGCCGTCATCGAAATACGTGACTTCGTCGGCTGGATTGCCAAATGCATCGCGCAATATGATCGTGTCGGTGGTGTTATTCAGACTACCTGAGAAGTTTCCGACGATGTTCGCGTCATCGTATGTCATTCGTAAAGAGGCCGCGTCGTTGGCCACGACCAGGAACTCGCCAGGTCCCAAAATCGTATTCGCCCCAAACGTGTAATCGATCGCGTTGTCGAGTCGCCATCCGGCGAGGTCGACGGGGGCGTTGCCGCGGTTGTGCAGCTCAATCCACTCCTCGTCGTTCTCTCGATACGGCGCACCCGTGTTCGGATTGTCAGCTTCACGGAGCGACAGCCGAAGCCCGAATACCATGTCGCTGCTGCCCGTCGAAGATTGATGTACCTCGACCGATAACGTGTTCGTGCCGAGGTTGAATTGATCGGGCGACAGGACAATCGGCGCGGAGTAGGTGGCATCCGCGACACCGTTGTTGGCGAGCGTCGTGCTGTTTACCTGGCCGGCGCCCATATTGAAGCGAGTTGCATTGCCTTGATGATCGACGAGCTCGTGCCCATTGAGATAAAACACGGCACCGTCGTCGATGAGGTATTCAAGTAGAATCTCGGCCGATGGATCGGCGCCGGAAAATGTAAAGTCTTTTTGAAAATAGTAGGTCACGATGTTTGAATCGTACCCGGACCAAGTCGTACGAATCGGCTCTTCCAACGTTGCGGATTCGACTCCAATCGGTCCGGCTCCGCTCCGCCAGGCCGTGTTGTCCACGGTGTAGTCCGTCGCGTACCAGTTTGCCGGGAGTGACACGCCGGTGCGGTTGTACTTCCAAACCTGACTACTGGAAACGAGCAGCGTTGATGAATTGCCTCCCGCATCTTCGCCGATTTCATAGTCCGGGCGGTGATGGTACATGATCTCGTTGATCACGATATCGCCATGGATTGAAAAATGGTTCATGGCCCCCGGCGTGGCGACGTCGGGACGCAACCATTTCGCTGTTGTGTCGGTGCTCCTCGCTTGCGGAGTTGTTTCGACCTCGACGGCGTCGAGGATGCGGGCATCCGCGAGGTTCACCAGAAACAGCTTTTCCTTGTTGGTCGGCGTAAAGCCCAGTTCGCTTGACGTTATTGCCAACAGCTGTCCCGCCGGCAACGACATCGAGGGGAATGTGTACTGGCGTCCCAGCGATGTAACCATTTGCACTCCATCGCTTGCGAGAGGCACATCGCTTTGATTGATAACTTCCACAAAGAAGTCTGCCGCGCCGCCGGTGGCAACTTCGTTGAACGCCAGGCCCGAACTGAGGTTGTCAATCGTTGGCGGAAAGACCAGTGCCGATAGTTCGGCACCAAAGACCATATCATTATCTGTTTGTGCCGCTTGATGAACCTCGACGGCGAGTACGTTCTGCCCCTTGACCAGTGCTCCTCGAGGTATCTCCACGATCCCCGAATATTGTGGCAGCGTGATCTCGCTGCTGGCCAAGGTGCTGTAACCGATCGTTCCGTTGGGCATGTTGCTACGATGAACTTCGGTGCCGTTGACGTAATACACGGCGCCGTCGTCCAAGGCTGCGTTCAGGAAAAGCTGGGTTTCCACCGGTTCGCCGGCGAACGCAAACGTCTGGCGAAAGTAGTAAGCTTGCGGGCCGACAGCCAATTCGGTCTTCCGTTGGTCACCAGTGGCGTAGAATTGTACCTCGCTCAATCCTGCAAAATTACCGAGGCCATCATCGCTGGTTGGATTATTGAATTCTTTTCCGTTGTGGTTGGAGTGAATGTCGATTCGAACATAGCGTGCGGAGACGCCACTGAAGTCGACGGTTTGGCTGAAGTCGAAATTGGACGTTGCCGGCGTGACGACGGTGAATGAATGGTTCAATTTCCACGGCGTGTAGGTGATGTTGTCTGAGGATACCAAGATATCGGCACGATGGATGCCGCGACCGAGAAGCTCGGCGACGCGCGACGGCAAATCAGGGCGATATTCGTTGTAATTCCACAGCCGCATGTGGTCGATGGCTTGGATGGAACCGAGATCAAACGTAATCGACGGACTCGTGTCGTGGGGTGCTGCAAGCGTACCGTTGCTCAACCACATCGCTCCCACGTCCGTGCTGTGCGAATCGCCACTCAGGCCGGATCCGTTAACGGTGTTGATGCCTTCCCGACCTGGATATTGGCTCGACGCGATTACCGAGACGCCGGTGATCAATGCGCCCGGACTCGTTGCCACGTGTCCGTCTCCAGCGTAGAAAAGAGATTGACCAGTCGGCCAGGCCGTATCGTTGTACGTCGCCGATCGCCAGCCGCTGCCGAGGTCTACACCAGAGTCGAGGTAGCGCCAAACACTGTCGAGTGTGATCAGTGACAGCGAAGTGGGCGGTGTGTTCGCGTTCGGGAAGTTCTCGGCAGCCGGGGTGCCGCCGATCG
>JAGQPD010000710.1 GCA_020426865.1 Planctomycetales bacterium | reverse complement strand
CAGTATGAAATGGCGTTTCGCATGCAGTCATCAGTTCCGGAACTGGTCGATGTTTCGGGCGAACCCAAGCACATTCTCGACATGTACGGAGAAGATGTGCTCAAGCCCGGCACGTTCGGCCACAACTGTCTCCTCGCCCGGCGCATGGCTGAACGGGACGTGCGGTTCATCCAGATCTTTCATCGTGGCTGGGACCATCATTCGGTACTGCCGCAACAGTTACCGGGCCAATGTTTCGACGTGGATCAACCATGTGCGGCGTTGATCACGGATTTGAAGCAGCGCGGACTTTTGGATGACACGTTGATTGTGTTTTCGGGTGAATTCGGCCGAACGACCTATTGTCAGGGGACGCTGCAGCACGATGATTATGGTCGTGACCATCACCCTCGCTGCTTTTCTGGGTGGTTGGCAGGCGGTGGCATCAAAGGGGGGATGATGTACGGTTTGACCGACGAATTCAGTTACAATGTCGTCGCGGACTCAGTGGCCGTGCGCGACTTGCACGCGACGATGCTGTACCAGTTGGGCGTCGATCATGAGCGACTATCGTTCCCCTTCCAGGGGCTTGACCAACGCCTTACCGGTGTCGAACCGGCGCGGGTAGTGCATGAGATCCTTGCGTGAACCATTCCCCAATCAACTCTCAATACCTCGAGGTTCGAGGTATTGAGCCGGTAGTGCTTGGCGAGACACACCCGAGACTGCACGTTTTTGCGTAGACTTAGGAGCTGGTATGATGAGCATCTTGGCGCGTCCGGGCGGGTCAACACGCGAAATGCCGCGTCGCTACCGCTTCACGGCGCTGGTAATGTTGGTGTTGGTCGCGCTAACTCGTCCAGCATCGAGTGCTACATCGGTGGGGATCGGCTATGTGATTCCCTCCAACCGCACGGAGCAAACCGGTGCCGTCGATAATCTTTCATCGGCGATGTCGCGTATTCAAGCTTGGTACGGCGAACAGATGGACCGCTATGGCTTTGGTCCCAAGACTTTTCGGCTTGAGTCAGACTCGCGGGGTGCCCCACTTGTCAATGTCATTAGCACCGCAAAGACTGACGAACAAATGCGATCGGATCTTTGGGGCAATACGATTAACGCTGCTTCCGCCGGTGGACTCAGCCCCTGGGCACTGGACCATGTCTATGTCTTGATTCCGGAAGCACACCAGCAACAACCGGATGGATCGATCGTTGGCGGATTCGCCGGCGGAGCCAGCTTTGGTTCGGGTAGCGACGGCGGCGTTTCCGTACTCGGCAGCGATGTGCTGTTTCGACTGTCCTCGGCCATGTTGCTCAATAACGATACATACGCCGGCAAGATCGTCCCGGAATTTGGCCCCTACCCCATGGTCCAGGATATCTCCTTCCCCTGGTTTGAACAGAATACATTCAGCAGCATCGCTTCGTCGGTACAGGGGGCGATGGCACATGAGTTAGGGCATGCGTTCGGTCTGCCGCACGATTTTCGCAACGACTCGAATTTTCGCGGAATCCTTATGGGCAATGGCCTTCGTGGATGGCGTGGTGCTGAGTATCCCTACCAATTTGCACAGGATGACGTGCAATTGGGGTACGCCGCTGCACTGGTCCTGAACACAAGCCGCTATTTCAATCCGGACACGACTTACACCGACAATCTTCGACCGACGGTCTCCGTCACGACATCAGGCGCGGTCACGCCGACTGGCGGAAAACTGGAGGTCGCTTTTAAGGCGCGAGACGCCAGCGGCTTATCCGCCGCCGTGTTAACTCGCAACGGAGATGTCGTGGATCAACTGGATTTGGAAGGTGTAGCATCGGTCGACACCAGCTTCAACACTCCATACTATGATGTTGGAACAGCGGACACGTACGAGGTATTTGTCTACGACATGGCGGGAAACCGGCAATCACAAACTTCTACGATTACGGTGGCGTCGGGGACGAATCGAGCGCCACAGCCATTAGTAAAATTGTTCGGATCGCAACACTATGTGGATCAGGTGATCACGCTGGACGCCAATGCAACGACCGATCCCGACGATGCAGCGTCGAGCTTGCTGGTGGAATGGGATTTTGATAACGATGGCGTATTCGACACGGCGCCGTCGAACCGCAAAGTGATCCGAACGTCGTTCACCACGCCGGGTACGGGCACGGTGGTCGCCAGGTTCACCGATCCGCACGGTGCCTTTTCATTGTCAGTGCCACTAGCCTACCGGACGTTGCCGCTTCCCGGGATCCCGGGCGATTACAACAGTAACGGTACGGTCGATGCAGCTGACTATACGGTCTGGAAGGACTCGTTCGGCGACATGACCAATCTGACAGCCGACGGCAATGGCAACGGCGTTATCGACGCAGCCGACTACACCGTCTGGAAGGACCATTTCGGCGAGAACAGTGCATCGCGAGACGCTCTTCAGGTAGTTCCCGAGCCAACATGTTGCTGCGTGTTGAGCTTCGTCATTGTGGTATTTGCCGCCGCACGCAGGGGCTCGACTGTCGTCAGCTAAACTCACGAACGTCGGCGATACTTTTCAGCTATACTCTTGCTATGACGATTCCGCCTTCTTGTTGTCCTGTTTGTGGCTCAATTCTCACCAGCGATGAACGGGGCGAATTGTGCCCACGCTGTTCGCGAGAAACGGCTTACTTCCGCCCAGACGAGGATTCGATTTCGACCAGTACGTTTCACCTCAAGACCGCACCGTTGGCGGATGGTGGAATTGCGGGATCGCAAGTTGAAGCGACCTTGCAGAAGGGAAAGGTCTTGGGCGACTACGATCTATAACGGGATTGCTCACCAACTGTTTCCAGACGCGAACGCGCGGTTCGCCATTTCGCAAATCCAGGCTTCGCTGCCGACCGCAAGAATCGGGAACAGCTGGTTGCTGGAACTGCCGCGTTGGCTATCCCACGGTGTCAGTTTTCTTGCAAGCCTGGTACTTTCGCTCTTTCTCGGTTGGATCCTGTAGTCCGTCGTGCGACCGCAGGGGACGCGTCAAGCGATGGCGATCGGACTGGTAGCGGGCCTGCTGATGACGATCGTGTTATTTGGATTCTACATTCATGCCAACCGGCTGGTCGCCTCAGGTTATCGCCTGTTCGTGCGATTGAATTCTATTGTGAAGTCATGCGGCACAGATGCTGTTTATGTAGCTTCTGTATATCCGGTCGTCATGCAAGAGCGATGTGTGGCGGGCGTCGCACACACCTTCGATACATTAGGGCGGCGATGCCTAGTAATAGGAAAACGCTATCGGGCTCGGGTACGGTATGGCTCGACGCGGCAACTCGGCCAACATTCCAGATATTCAAATCGGTCGCATCGACCACGCCGTCCGCATTGAAGTCTCCCGAACGCCAGGTGGCGGAAGCAGTAAATTTATTGGCGTTCCAGTGTTCGAAATCCAACGCTCCGACGACGCCGTCCAGGTCTGCATCGCCAGGCAAATACGACTTGCCAGCTCCCAGATTCACCGCGCCGGCATTGGACAGCCACGCGTCGAGGTCATCCAACGCTAGATTGTCATCTCCGGTGAGATCCAAAGCGGCGGCGTCGGCACCACTGGCAATTGCAGCGACCAGCACGTCGAGATCATCGCCGTCGAACGCGCCATCCTGATTAAAATCGCCAGAGGCAACGCTGTGCGACACTTGCAACAAGCCGCTGCCCGTAAGCCGCGGACTGGTGAACTGAGCCCCTGATCCTTTCGCTCCCCAAATGCCGGCCGTTAGCGACACGCCATTGACAAATAGTGAATCGATAACGTCGGGCGCCCCGCTGAAGGATAGGTCAAGCGAACCGTCGCCTTCCATGCGGACTTTGGCATCGTCAGAAAACATCGCCGATGACAGACCAAGCACACCACGACTCACCGTTGTGTCACCGTCGTAATTGCTCGCGACGGCAAGCAGCAACTTGCCGTCGCCATCCTTGCGAAGCCCGCCGTTGACAACTGGCACGGTGATCGTCACATCTGTCTCTGCCGTCGTGTCGCCGACAAACAGCGTGCGTTCCCCTCCATCGAGATCGATGTATCCTGTACCGCCGGTTCCCGAACCATTGGCAATGACCGCGCCCAGTTCCGATATCGGATGGAACGTTGTGTCGCCGACCAACAGGATCTTTGCTGGCGATTGCGTTGCGGGCATCAAGTTCAGCTGCTGTATCGATAGAGTTCCTCCACCGATGGCGAACAACTGACCGGCATCGACTTGTACGGTGTGTGCGCTGAATCGAGCGTCACCCAGCAACGTCACGGGCGCCGAAAACTGTGCGGACAACGGGCCCGA
>JAGQPD010000709.1 GCA_020426865.1 Planctomycetales bacterium | reverse complement strand
CGCAACCAGCGTACCGGCTTTTGCAGGAATGCCATTGGCGACATTAAGAGGCTCGGACGACCGATATACAACGGATTCAGGACGCCACCGACGAGCCCCATATCGTGATAGGTGGGCAACCAACTTGTGCCGATCGCTTGGGGGCCTGGTGAAAACGCATGCGTGATCAACGAACAGTTATGCATGATGTTGCCATGCGTTAACATCACTCCTTTCGGAGTTCCCGTCGATCCCGACGTATACTGCAAGATCGCCAATGAATCGGCGTGAATCGGATGCGGCTTCCAGTTGCGAGCCTCGTCATCGCCTATGTTGTCCGTCGCAATCCACGTCAAGGCCTTCAAAGTTGGCGCTTCGTCGGTCATCAGCTGAGTGCGATGGGTAACGTCGTCTACGGTCAACGCAATGATGGCATCCGCGTCGTCCGAAATTGCCTCGATCCGATTCATATTGCGATTGCGACGGGGCGGAAACGCTGGTACTGCGACTACTTCGGCATAAAAGCATCCGAACAATGCCGCGATGAAGTCCAACCCCGGGGGAAACAACAACAACGCACGCTGGCCACGAAACCCATCACGCTGCAACCGGCCCGCAATCGCTCTGGCGCGGAGATCCAGTTGCGCGTACGTGTATTGCACCAGGTCGTCCTCGCCATCCACGAGATACCCAAATGCCAATTGGTCCGGTTGCACTTCGGCCCAATGTTGGAGGCGGCGAGCGAAATCGGTGGGAAGCGCGGAAAGTGCGGGGGAATGTAGGGGAAGGATGGCCACCGTCTTGGTTACTCCGGCACTTCCGGTGGGCACAGGGGATCGCTTGGTTTGCTGGTTTCCCACAGGCGTGCGGTCATGGATTCGCTAAGGGGGGTTGCCCCACCCAACATCGTCCTTCCCAGATTAGCAAGTAAACTGTTGTCCGGCAAATGGGGCCACGCGGTCTGGGTGGAGATTTCCGGTCCCACAGAATAGGAGAAATGGCGGAAGTGCATGGGAATCGAACCCACCGACCGCAAGGGTTTCTCACGGCCCAACGGTTTTGAAGACCGCGGCCACCACCAGGTGAACAGGCACTTCCAACAATGTTACGACAACCACGAAATACGGCACGACATACGGAAAGGAACTCTCGTGATTTTTTTCCCTACGATCTGCCGACGAGCTAAGCCCATTCCAGGCCCGTTCGGCTTTTGATCCGCTGCTCGAAATCGCCGATCAACCCCCCCAGTACATCCCAGCCTTCTGGGCGCCGGATCTCAATATCTCCCTGCTGGTTGATCCGTACGATTGTATCGTCGGCCACTCCCGCCGCGCGCAATTCCTGCTCATCAATCTCGTCCGGGTGCACGACGTCGACGAGCGTCTGACCGGTCATTTCAATGAATTTCATCCGCATTGCGTATTCCAATGGTCTGAGAACAGTCTTTCCGTTGTAACACCTCTCTGCCGCAGACCGCTATCGTAACAGATCCGGCGAGGCTTGGCCAACCGTCCGCACTCGTTCGGCCAATTCCATGATCTGTTCGACCGACAACTGTTCGGCCCGAACGTCGGGACCAAAGCCCATCGCCGACAACACGTCGTCGATATCCGATTTTGTCCGCTCTCCCTTGGTCGCACTGACCAGTACGCTACGCAAGAACTTTCGGCGATGAAAAAACAATGCGCGAACGAAGCGGTGAAAATACGCCAAATCGACAATCCTCGCACGCTTGTCCTCGCGTGGCACGATCTGGATAATCGCCGAGTGAACCTTGGGACGCGGCCAAAATACGCCCGGGGGCAAAACCCGTAGCGTCGTGGCGTCGCAAAGGCTCTGCACCCATATGCTTAACGCACTGTAATCTTTCGTACTGGGAACCGCTGTGATCCGATCGGCCAGCTCCTTTTGAATCGTGACCGTCATACTCGACGGTACCAACGGCGGATGCAACAGATTCGATATCAACGGCGTAGCGATGCTGTACGGTAAGTTGGCCGCCAGCTTGAAGCGGCTATCGGGGATCTCCGCTAGTTTGTCGGCGACCGCCTGCAAGACGTTGTCGTGAATGTTGTTCTTATTCCGCAAAACGTCCTGTCGCAACATCGTGACGTTGGTAAATTCCACGAGTTCTTCCGCCGCGAGTTGATGCAAGTTGGCGTCTAATTCTACGGTGACCACCGCACCCGCCTTGGGTGCCATCAAGGTGGTCAAGGATCCCATCCCCGTACCCACCTCAAGCACGACATCGTTGGGCTGCAGGTCTGCTTCGCGGACGATGACGTCAAGCAAGTTTAGGTCGACCAGAAAGTTCTGGCCGTGACGTGCATCGGGACGAATGCCGACTTCCGCCATCCGGCGTTGAAGGAATGTTACGGTCTGTCGGTGCGAACGTTGCATGCAGGCGTCTGGTTAACCTCAGTCGATCCATGGAGTAGGGGGAGGGGCGTGGTCACTGGCAAGACCGAGCGATCGTTCGACGTACTTTGCCAGTACGTCGGTTTCAATATTTACTTCGTCGCCCAATTGCAGACTGCCCAACGTTGTAATGTTCAGCGTATGTGGGATGAGGGCGACGCTGAAGCGGTCGTCCTGCACATCGACTAATGTGAGACTGACTCCATCGACCGCCACGGAGCCTTTGGAAGCCATCTGCCGCATCCATCGCGATGGAACTGTAAAATACAATGTCGACCATTCCCCCTCGTCGCGTCGTTCGGCACACTGTCCCACGCAATCGATGTGTCCGGTGACGAAGTGACCTCCCACCGCTTGACCGACCTGCAACGACGTTTCGAGATTCACTCGAGCACCCGGATTCAGTTTGCCCAGATTGGTGCGTGACAACGTTTCTGCTCCTGCCTCGAAGTGCAAGTGCTGGCCAGCCACTTCCACGACCGTTAAACAACAGCCGTTGATCGCGATGCTTTGTCCGATCGTCGCCTGGTCGGCGATTGCCGTCAGGTCGCCCGAGGTCGCGATGACCAACCGCATGCCTGGCGGCTGAACGATGCACTGAGCAACCTGTCCCATCCCGTGTACTAGTCCAGTAAACATTCGTCCGGCTCGTCGAAATTCAGTCAAGGATGTGCATGGCGGAAAGGGGGCGACTCGTGCGGTCCGTTCCGCAGCGGCAGTAAGCATTCTCAAGTATTGTAAACCGACCAGATTTTTCAGCGACCCCAAAGGTACCGGGCTTTGGCGAGGCGGGCTAGGCAATGTTTGCCGCTTCGTTCACAATATTGGCTCGAATATATACGGGAATTTTCAGAAAGAACTCGTGTGTCGTGGCACGGCAGAAACGGAAGCAGAATGAACAGTCTAATCGAAAACATTCAAGGGCGTCAGATCCTCGATAGTCGCGGCAATCCCACGGTGGAAGTCGATGTGGAATTGGTCGACGGGTCGTTTGGTCGAGCAGCGGTGCCGAGCGGGGCCAGTACGGGGGCACACGAGGCGTGGGAATTGCGCGACGGCGAGAAGTCCCGGTTCCTCGGCAAGGGGGTCTTGCAGGCGGTGGAGAACATCAATACCAAGTTGGCCGACGAATTGATCGGTATGGACTCCTTGGATCAATCCGCCATCGACCGCCACATGTGCCAACTGGATGGCACACCGAACAAGAAAAGCCTGGGAGCCAATGCCATCCTGGGGGTTTCGCTGGCCGTCGCCAAGGCTGCGTCGGCATACACGCAGCAACCACTTTATCGCTACCTCGGCGGCCCCGGTGCTCGGATGTTGCCGGCTCCCATGATGAACATCGTCAACGGTGGGCAACACGCCGATAACTCGGTGGACGTCCAGGAATTCATGGTGATGCCGTTGGGATTTGATTGTTTTTCCGATGCCCTACGTTGCGGTGTGGAGATCTTCCATCATCTGAAAAAGGTGTTACAGGAAAAGAAGTTGAATACCGCAGTCGGTGACGAAGGTGGCTTTGCGCCAGACTTGGGCAGCAACGTTGAAGCGCTCGACCGGATCATCGAGGCGATCGATCGCGCTGGCTACTCACCACGCGAACAAGTTTGGATCGCTTTGGATGTGGCCGCCACGGAATTGTACGATACGGCCAAGGGTGTCTATACCGTGGACGGCAAACCCATCGATTCAGCAGGGATGGTCGAGTACCTGGCAAACTGGTGCGACAAGTATCCCATCTGTTCGATTGAAGATGGTTGCAGCGAGGACGATTGGGAGGGCTGGAAGCTGTTGACCGATCGCCTGGGCGACAAAGTGCAACTGGTCGGGGACGATCTGTTCGTGACCAACACCGAGCGGCTGCAACG
>JAGQPD010000708.1 GCA_020426865.1 Planctomycetales bacterium | reverse complement strand
TGGTAATAATTGAGGGGCATGGACAATGCCGTTCTCCCAAATGGACCACCAGCAGTGATCGAAGCTTTCGAAATAAACTCCGAACCAACCTCTGAACCTAAATGGATCAGCATCTACTGCCCAATACACTAACAAGCACAACAGGGCATCAACGAGAATCGTCGCGAGAATACACAACCAGATCCACGACACTAGCCGTCGCAGCGCACAGTAACGGTCCAAATGCTGTGTAGATTTGAACAATACGAATACCCACAGCAGCCACCAAATGCGTTCATCGCCCCATAGATGATGCATGATATCGGCAGTCAAGTCCCTCAACCAAGGCGAGTATCCCTTCTCACTGAAGACAAAGTCCAAGACATTTCGGATCACGTAGAGCTCATCGCAAGTTAGAAAGACAAGGATCGAGCCAGTCATGATGATGGGCAGCACCAGCCGATGTCCCTCGATCGGGTGCCTCTGCCTTTGAATCCCCGCCGAGACAAAAAAGATTACCTGTAGCAACACTAATTGGATAAAATTTCCGACATACCCGTACCCGAAGAGCCTCGTTTCGAGATCACTCCCGAATACGAATGGGTCCACTAGCACCGGAATGTAACCTTCATGCCAGTCATATGTGTAGATCCAGATCGCCCCGCCCACCAGATAGGCCACCACGCAACTCCAACGCAATGCGGGGTAGCTTACGCAAGTTTTGAATAGGTCGCGGATCCGCATGGGACACCCCTACAACATACTACGACCGGCTTACGCGATTTCTGAATGTCGCTACTTTTTTTTTCTGTCTTCCGGCCCCTTCACAGATTCCCCCGGCTAAAGCCGGGGTCCTTACTGTTACAACTGCAGGAGCAGTTGACCTGAATCCTGGCGTCCTTGGTGTTCCACGTATCGTTTGATCACCCGCTCATCCAGACCAATGCTGCTGACGAAGTAGCCCGGCGACCAAACGAGGTTTTCCTTCCAATACACTTTTTTGAGCCATGAGAACTCCCTTCTCAACTCCGACGACGATTGGCTTTTTAACCGGCCCATCACCGCGGCGATGCTGTACCGCGGAGGGATCACCATCACCATGTGGACATGGTCTTGATCGAAGCCAATCGTCTTGATTTCTACGCCGGGCATACTTCGCAACAGCTTCGGCATCGTCTTCCGCAGGTAGCCGACCACGCCAGGATTCAGGATCCGGCGGCGGTATTTGCACACCCAAACCACGTGATACTGCAACTGGTAAACACTGTGCGACGATTTGACGATCTCCATGATCCGAGCATACCGCCGCCGGGCTCATTCACCCACGGGTAAACCCGTGGTACTCTGTCTTCGACCGCATAGAGCAGATCCGCGCCCACCAAACGTGGGGAAGGTCGGTGGAACGCCATGCCAAGGAGATGGACGCCCCGTAGCGTCTGGCCCAACTTCAAGAGCGTTCACGTCCACTGCTGGATCGGCTTTATACGTGGTTGATGCAGCAACGTGACTCGGTGTTGCCCAAGAGTCCGATGGGCGCCGCGACCGGGGACGCCTCGAACCACTGGGACGCGCTGGTGCGCTACATCACCGACGGTGACTTGACGATCGACAAGAACGCCGCCGAGCGTGCCATCCGCCCGTTGATGGTGGGACGCAAGAACTACCTGTTCCTAGGCTCCGACACGGGCGGCCGCACCGCCGCGAACCTCTACAGCCTCGTGGCCAGCGTCAAGCGTCACGGCCTGGACCCGTTCGTCTATCTCCGCGACGTGCTAGCCGCCCTCGGCACCACCCCGATCAGCCAACTCGAACCGTTCCTGCCTGATCGTTGGCGAGCCCAGCAACTCGAGAAAGTCACCGCCGGCTGATTCACGGCCAGCGCTTTACCAGGGCAAGCATGAGACTGGCCCAACGATTACCATGGATGGACAATGTTCCACCAAATCTCCAATTACCTGCACTGCCCAGATTCTCGTACTTCTAACCACGTGGTTCGCTTTCTAGTCGTAGATAGTACGTAGGCAATCGGTGAATATCGATGCGACGTACTGAGAATATCGCCAATCGGTTTGCCGTTGCCGCCGATCTCGATGGTGGAAGGCGGATTTGATGATGAAGGATTCGGTACCGATACATTCGGAAGCACACGACAGACGATGCCCGAGAAGTGGCACCCGGCGGATCGTATTCGAAGCTACCGGAAGAAGAACCGGGGCTGGCAACCAGTAGACCAACTGCGGAAAGGTCCGCCGGCTCGTTGAAAGTTCTTTAGTCCGACCGATCGATTGCGAACGGTTTCGGTGAGTCGCCGGCTAGCATCCGGATGTCGTCAAAGTCATGCGCAGTTTGGGTGTCGCTTCGGACATACATACGCTCGACGATCTATGTGTCTGTGCGGATGAGATCTGGTCGCGTCGGATGCGGATAACGCCCGAGATTAGGGTGACAACCGAAGGTCGACCTCCCCATACGGATCAGCCCTATCGGCGGGCGTGTCACCTGACTTGTCTTGGACGGTGGGATCGGCGTTGTGCTCGAGAAGTAGGTCGACGATATCGAGGGAGTCAGAGTTGGCGGCGTAGTGCAGGGGACGACGACCGTTGTAATCCGCGCTGTTCACGTCGGCACCGTGCTTGATCAGCAACCGTGCTGCGTGCATGTTCGCGTTCGCGGCGGCGATATGGAGGGGCGTGAGCCCGGACGAATCTTTGGGGTTAGCATCGCAACCGAGTTGCAGCAACACGGCCGATGCCTCCCCGGATCCCGATCTAACGGCAAAGTGCAAAGGGGTCTGCCCATAGATAGATCTTCTGCCGTTCAATTCGGCCCCGTGGTCCACCAATAGCCTTACAACGCTTGTCTTGTCAATCCCAGCGGGGAAATACCCGCTTGTAGTGGGCCCCGGCCAGGGCAAGTCCGAAGGACGAACTAGATACGTCTGAACACCCTCCTGACTCGCGCCAGTGGCAAAATGTAGCGGCGTTAGGCCTCGCAAGTCCAAACTGTTAACCGCCGCTCCAGATTCGATCAGGGCTCTCGTGACCGCCACGTTGCCACTTGCAGCCGCGAAATGCAGCGGGGTCTCCTCCAGAGGTGTTTCCCCGTTCACCGCAGCTCCATGCTGGATCAATAACATCACGACGGTCACATTCCCCTTACCCGGGGCAAAATGGCCGCGAACAGGTGTCAGCTCTAAGGTCCAGCGTGGTGCAATACGGATGTCTTGATCTCCGCTGCCAGAGGCAAAATGTAGCGGGGTGAGGCCTTGGTTATTCGGGGTGTCGACTACTGCCCCGTGATCAATCAACAGACTCATGGCCTCCGCGCTTCCGCTGCCGGCAGCGTAATGCAGCGCGGTCAAGCCTCGATTATCCCTTGCGTTGACATCCACGCCGTCGACTAGAAGACGTTGAATCTCATCAGAGTTCCCATTCATGGCTGCGAAGTGAAGCGGAGGAGGATCGGGTAGCTGCAAAATCTGAATCTCGGCCTGTAACGACCGATAGGGGCTCATTATGCA
>JAGQPD010000707.1 GCA_020426865.1 Planctomycetales bacterium | reverse complement strand
CACAACTACAGCACCCGCAAAAACGGTCGACTCGATGCCAGCTCCACCGGTATGTTCGGCCGCTTCAACGATGTCCGTAAATTCAAACAAGTCAAGGATGGACTGAGCCAGACCTTGATGATCGGCGAAACACTCCCAGCGCAATGCGCCTACGGAGGCGCCTTCGCCCCGAATTTTTCCCTCGCCAGCACCAGCATCCCGATCAACACGTTCGAAACCTGCCCCCGCCCACCCGGCTGCCACAACCGTGGCTGCGGTTTCAAGAGCCAACACCCCGGCGGCTCCCACTTTTGCATGGGGGATGGCAGTGTCCGACTCGTCAATGAATCGGTCGACTACCGCGCGATCAACAACATGGGAACTCGTGACGGCGGAGAAGTTCCTCCCGAACGCCTGTAGCCTACAAGCTCCCCTCCGCCAGCTCCGTCAACCCCATCCATCCCACGCCGCCTGGCCTCCTTACTCAAATACCTCGAACCACAAAACATATACATATGTATACTATACCCAAGAACGCGCGCGTGGCCGCAAGTGTCCCGTTCATCCTTGTCGCACTATTGATCGCGGGATGCTCATCGGGCACCGGAATGGTTCCCGTCAGCGGGAAACTGACGTTCGCCGGGCGCGAACTCCCTCACACCTGCCGGATCACGTTCGTGCCGGAAGCCAGTGGGCCGGACCTTCGGCCGATGGGCGGGGAAATGCATGCCGATGGCACGTATACCATCACCCCCTTCAAAGGCGTCTCGGGGCTGTTTCCTGGCACCTATGTCGTGAGAATTGCCTTCTACGACCTACGGCCGGGGGGGAATCCTGACAGTGATGCCGGGTTTATCGAACGCCAATACGTCGTACCAGAAAAGTTGGTGATTGAATCCGGTTCCCGGCCCGTCACGTACGATGTTGAAGTTCCGGCCAAGCCGCGTTGACCGAAACACGATCGATCACACTATCTTGGTAGATTAGTAGCGCGCAACGGCTTGCTGCTGACGCTGCAGCTGCCGAGCTTCTTCGCGTCGCGCGGCGGAAACGGCGTCGTGCGGATCACGTCGCACCAGTTCCGCGAAGTCTGCGGCGGCACGATCGTAGCGTTGCAGGTACATGTAGGATAGCCCGCGGTTGTTGTAGGCGGGGGTATATCCAGGGAAACGGTGCAGCGCTTCGGTATACGACCGCACGGCTTCCGCATGGTCACCGCGGATCGCGTAGACAACTCCCTCCCAAAACGCAGGTCGGGGGTCCTGTGCCGCGGCGGTTCGACTGGCTTGAAAATCTCCCATCGCCAGATCGTAGTCACCCATGTGGTAATAGACGATGCCACGGCGAAGTTGGGCATCTGGCGAACCTGAAAGTTCAATCGCATCGGTAAAGGACTCCACCGCGGTGGCAAAATCACCCAACATCCGCAGTGCTACACCGCGGTTATAGTACGCTCCGACACCATGTGGTTCGATATCGAGCGACGCGGTGCAGTCGTCTGCCGCGGCTCGATATAGCGCCGCCGATTCTTCGTTGTTAAGGATTTCGGCCAGAGCAATCCGCGCAGCGGCGCGGCGCACGTAAATCTCCTCCGGCTTGGAAGCATCGGGATCTTCCTCGGTTTCAGCTTCGTCGGCCGTGGGGCTATCGGCAACGACGTCATCGGCCGACATCCCATCGTCGGCAGCGGCGACATCATCATTGGCGGGCCCATCGTCGGCAGCTTGATCGTTGTTTGCTCCATCTCTGCCTTCCGTGTCGGAGTCACCTTTGGCATCCAAGAACGTCGTATACGATTCGATCGCATCGCGATAATCGCGGGGAACGTTGTCCTTCTCTTTGGCCCACCGATCCTCGCGTCCATTGTCGGCGCGTTGCGACAAGACCAGCCCCAATCGTGCCGAATACTCCGCATTCACCGGCTCCAACCGGTGAGCTGTCTTGAGGTCGTCAATAGCCTCGTCGAGCTTCCCCAACGACGTCCTTGCCAGAGCTCGCTCGGCATAAGCGTCGGCATAATCGTCCCGCAGTCGGATCGACTGCGTCAGCGATGCTTCGGCCGTGGCCATCAATTCTTGCAACGCCTCGCGTCCGGCAAATTGCAACTGAGTCGCCGCGCGAAACGCTGCCTTGCCATGATAGTAGTTCACATCCGCACTCTTGGGATTGTACTGCAAAGCGGTCTCGAGATGCTCTTTCGCTTCTCGGAATCGACGCATCGACAATTCCAGTTTGCCTAGCTCGAAATACGGTTCGTAGAATTGAACGTTGTAACTCAAAGCAATCGCATTGTTAAATGCAGTCACTGCAAACGTGTTCTGTTCCAGCTTCGTGTACGCCTTACCCTGCCACAAAAATGGCAATGGACTTGTCGGTGCATAGCGACGCAAGATCTCGGTGTTCTTGACCGCCTGCTCCAAGTCAGCTTCGGCATCGGATTCGAGAAGTCGAGTGGTTTCGTCGCCCAACGCCTTGATCTGCTCTTCGGTAAGCTGCTCTTCCTGACCAGGCGCAGCAACGGGTGCTCCTTCATCTGACGGCAAAGTGCCTTCGCCGCTGTCAGCCCCCGGCAGGGTACCTGGGTCAACATCACCGAACGGATCGGATGGATTCGGGATCGAAAAATCATCCTGCCCACCCGCCGGGACATATGTCAAAACCAGCGTGATCAGGCCCGTACCTATGACCAGGCCCAGGGCGGTTCTGTATTTGCTCATCGAACTTCCCCAATCAAACGGAGTTCTCGCCTAAGAAAATAAAACTCTTCTAATATACACCCACCTACATCGCGGGGAGGAAAATTGTTGCACAGTTCCCCCAATCCCCACCGATTCTCGCCCTGACCACCCGACCTGTCGCCCAATTGCAGAAATCGTAACGGATGGCGCGATATTAACAGTCCATCACCGATTCCCCAATGCAATGATCGTAATGCCTGATCCTGCTACTTCTCGGACAACATCGCATCCAAACAGGCAAACACCGCTTCGCTGCTCTCCTCCATACGTTGCAGGCACGCCATCAGTTCATCGTCACATAAGCGACTGCGGCAAACGTCTCCGCGTTGGAGTAATTCGAAGATCTCTTTGGTTGCGGCGTGAACACCGCGATGGGGCGATTCCAACGACGGATAGGAAGGTGTATTGCGAAACGCCCGCCGCCCGTCCCCTTCGTAGTACCACTTGCCCAGCCGACAACCGTGCTCATCGACGAACTCGAATCCTGCTTCTCCTCGCAACACACTGAGATACGTGTTGACTTTCCACAAAACATGGTCGAGCTTGGCGAGACACATAAAGATTCGATCATTCGATGCAATCACGTTCTGAGTCGATTGGACATTCCGCTCGGTTGCCTGGTGAATCGTGAGATTCAGCTGATGGGTCGCTTCCTGAATCTGTTGCGTACGTTCGTCAAGCCCGTGGAAGCGTCCGGCGACATTGCGTGAGTTTTCCAAGATCTGTTCGATGGAATTGGAGATTCCCCGCACCGCTTCCTGCGTTTGGCTGGATAACCCTTTCACCTCGTTGGCTACAACAGCAAACCCCTTACCCGCCTCTCCTGCTCGACTGGCTTCAATTGTCGCATTCAAGGCCAGTAGCTTCGTCTTCGATGCAATCCCCTGGATCAGCTTGACAACGCGACCAATCCCGTCGATTTGGGCTTCCGTTTGTTCAAACGCCTGACGAATGTCGCGGACTGCATCGCTTAGTTGCTCCGTAGCGCGATACGTTGCCTCGGACTGGGTGTACATCGAACGGCAGTTCTCTTCGATGTGTTGACAGTTCTCGATGTTCTCGTGATTCGATGTCACCGACTGTGCGAGGTTCGATTGGATGTCCACCAACCCATCCCGCAGGTGCTCGTTCTCAAGTTCAAAGATTCCCGCTGACGGTGAGGTCGTTGGGGCAGCAACTTTCAGTCCAGATGCACGAGTTCCCATTTTAATTCTCCCGCGGCGTGCGTAAACGCGACGCTTTACGTTGTACCAGTGCCGGCCAGCGTGAGAGTCGCCCGACACAACCATCCACGCATAGGTGCACACGCTGCTTGGTGCGCGTCGCAGTTCCAGACGGAATCTGCCGGGGGATGATCGAAGGAGTTGCTAGCGAACTTGCTCAGAGATTGGTTCAGGCAACGCAACTTTCGCGAAATTCCGCTCCGGTCGCAACGTTGATCCGGCCCAACGGAAGGCCAATTCTGGCCGTTGCACGAGACTCACCGCGAGTTCGGACCGGCCTCCTGCCGGTCTGGTTGCGGCGGTGCCGCACCCGCGGCCTGCTCCGCCAATCGCAACCCTTCGGCGATAAGGATGGAGCCGGTTTTTTCGCCAAGCGATACGCGCGAGACGTAGTCGTAGCGCGGGAAGCTCTGGAAATCGACTTCCGTCAGGATGTAGCCAAAGGCGTCGTTGGTGAGACCCAGCAGCAAGTTATGCCGCCCTTTCATTTTGCGTTTGAGATAGAAGCCGATATTCGGCAGGGCCTCACCGGGAATTGTCAGCATTTGCGTATCGCCGAGCTGCACGAGATTGATGGGCACCGTGATCGTGCGATTGGTCGCGTCGTGCGGATACTTCAACGGTGACAGTTGGATCACTTGCCAAAGTACGTCCGAATCCACAGGGAATTGGACGCGGGACACGAAGCAGTCCAATCGCGGCTGTTGCTGCCAGGGAGCCTCTTGCACGATCCGTAGTGCCTGGTCGGCCATCAAGCAGCCAATCCGTTCGCATTCGGCCCAGGTTCGATGGTCCTCCCAATAGGCCCGCTGCGAATCACGCGGGGCGTCCAGGTCACGATTGTCCGCGGTGACCATGCCTCCTTGTGCTCCGTTGATGAATAAGGACTTCCCACCCGTCACCGATTCGATCCGTTCGTACATCGGCCCGACGGCGTCAGGGCTGCAGATCCCCTGCTCACTTCCCAACACCTCGGGATGAATCGCATAGTTGACCAGTGTCACGATCGGCTGCTTATCCAACGTGACCGCTTGGATAACACTCATCCGTCGATCATACAGATCTGGCGCGTAGTAGTTGTAGGCGATCTTCCCCTCGGCGATACCGGTACCAACGCGAATCACTGCCGGCTGACGGCTTTCGAAGGCTTCGTTGATCGCGACGGCGGTTTCACGGCAAACGAAATCGATATAGTTCAAATCCGCCGTGTGTCCCCCTTTGCCGTCGGGAAAGGCGTAGCAATCCGGGGCGCTGTGGGTGTGCGTAGAACCGATCAGGATGTTCTCGCGACGAATCCGCGGCACCTGGTCCCGCACGCGATCGCCAAGGACCCCCGGAAACCCCAGCAAGTCCAACCCGACAATCGCGACCGTCGTGTCCGCCTGGGAGATCACCATCGCCCTGACAGTGATCTCGCCCAGCTTTTTCGTGGTTGGCTGGGGAATACCCATGCCACCGGTAACCGGGAGCAACGGATCGGGCGTGATGACTCGCACCGCCGCACCGACCTGCAGGTCCGCCGCCGAAATCGACGCCGCGGCATAGAGGACGACATAGGAAAAGATGGCCAAGGCCGATCGACAACGCATGGCAATGGGACACCGAAGTGGTGTGTCTGAAACTCGGGGGCAACAAACTCGGGG
>JAGQPD010000706.1 GCA_020426865.1 Planctomycetales bacterium | reverse complement strand
GCTCAGTGGCTGGGACTTGGAGATCTGCGGTCCAAGACGTTTGATCCCGGCAAGTTCCCGGAAATGGATCAAAGAATGCGATCGGCGATGTATGACGAAGCACGCCTCTTCTTCGAGAGCGTAGTGCGCGAGAACCAAAGTATCACTCATTTTATTGATAGCGATTACACGTTTCTCAATGAGAGTGTGGCCGCAATCTACGGACTAGAAAAAGATGTCATTGGCCCAGAGATGCGCAAAGTCAAGTTGGACAATCGCAATCGGGGAGGAATCTTGGGGATGCCGGGAGTGCTGGCCGCCACCTCGTTTCCCAACCGTACCAGTCCTGTCAATCGCGGCGTGTGGGTGTTGGAAAAAGTGCTCGGGGATCGCGTGCCCGCCGCCCCGCCTAACGTTCCGACATTGGAAAAGCAGGACCAGCAGTCGGTCGCCAATCTGACTTTGCGCGAGCGCACGGAACTGCACCGCACGGATGCTGTTTGCGCCAACTGCCACCGGTTGCTCGACCCGATTGGGTTTGGCCTGGAAAATTTCGACGCCATCGGCCGTTGGCGCGACCAGGACGACAATGGGGAAAGGATTGATGCGACGGGCGAACTTCCAGGTGGAGTTCGTTTTTCGAGCCCCCAAGAACTGAAAGGCATGCTCGCCGGACGACTTGACGACGTTTCTCGCAACTTGGTGAATAAACTGTTAGCCTATGCTTTATGCCGCAGGCTGGAAGGCTATGACGAGATTGTCGTGGATGAATTGATGCGCGAGATCGCTCAGGATGAGTACCGCATGCAAACGCTCGTCACCGCGGTCGTCACCAGTTATCCGTTCACACACCGCCGATGCGAGTGACAGGCAACCAACCACGCCAACAACAATCGCTGCTTGTACGTATCTCACAGGTGAAAAGGGGTCGCAATCATGGATCGTCGCACATGCTTGAAAGGCGTCGGAGCCGCGCTGGCATTGCCTCTGTTGGATGTCATGGGTGGGGCGGAAGCCGGCGAGAAGAACGCAGCCAAGCCACCGATCCGGCTGGGATTCATGTATATGCCTCATGGCGTAATCATGGATCAATTTTGGCCCGCGGATGCCGACAGTTTCCTGACTTCTCCGCCGCCTGCGCTCGAATCCCTGCGGCCCGTACTCGATCAATGCTTGCTGATGAAAGGCGTGTCGGGAGTTCCCATTTCACCGTATAACGGCGCGCCGCACGCACTCGAATTATCGACGTGGCTTACGGCAGCGTTGCCGAACCCAGATCGACGCGACGAGATCAGTATTGCCATTTCGGCCGATCAGATCGCGGCCAACTATGTCGGAGCATTTACGACTCTACCATCTTTGGAACTTGCCACGATGCCGCAAACGTGGAAGGAGAATCAAGAGGGGCTGAACGAAGCCTACTATTCTCATTGCAGTTTTCGCTCGCCGACCCAAGCAGTTCCAGCCGAGACCAATCCGCGCAACGTGCTGAATCGTTTGTTCCACAAGACCGAACCAGGTCGCGGGCAGGCGTCGGCGGGAATGAGTCCTTTGGATCGCAGTATGTTGGATCTGGTCCTGGGAGGCGCCCGCGACTTGCGACGCAACTTGTCGCCAACCGACCGGCACAAGCTGGACGAGTATTTGGACAGCGTCCGTTCGGTGGAGCGGCGGATCGCCGCCATCGAACTTCGTCAACAGGAGGCCGCGTTGCAAAAGGCAGGCGTCCGCTCCAGCCGCCGTCACGATTCGGACTCTCCACCGATCGAGAT
>JAGQPD010000705.1 GCA_020426865.1 Planctomycetales bacterium | reverse complement strand
AGCCGAATCTCGAACGAGCGGCGGCGGGTTTTCTTGAGGAAAGCTATGATCCCAACAACCACTGGTGGGGTTCGCAAGTGGACTGATGCCGACTACGGCGAATTCGCTCGCTCGATGACTTTGCCATGAGCTGTTTCACAGATTGCGTCTGCCAGGGACGGCACGTCGCTCGTTGCGCCGGCCAATTCGAATTCTGCGATATCTTGTTCGCCTTGTACGATCAAGACCCTTACAGTAACTTTGCCGTCGGTGACGCGATAGCGTCCGTACATTTCGTAGGCGTCTGGAACGTCAATTGCGTCAATAAAGACGAGGTCCCTGCCATTGCCGCGAGGTGTACCGACCCGAAGGCGTTCGTTGACCAGGCTGGCCAATTGTAGGTGATCTCTCAATCGGCGTTCGTCTTGAAATGATGAACGTGCCATGATCGGCCGTATCGACTGCAACGGGATTCTTGCCTTGTCCTCGGACGTTAAAGCTCCCATATCAAAGCTTGCTCCGGCGCTAGGCATGGCGATCAGAGGTCGTTGGACGCCACCGATGTGATTGGCCAGATCGGGCACCTCGTCGGCAGCGAATTCAAACAGTCGCGACACATCAACAAACTTGTTTTCGCGTAACGCGGCCCCACGCATCCCCATCAATAGACTGTAGGTCAAAAGGCCTTGTCCAAAGCGCGTCGCTTCGTAGCTCTGCCGGTCCGCGGCACATCCGGCGAGTATGTACAACCCAGTGCGGTCTTTCATCCGTTCCATGGCGCGAATTTGATTGGAAGGCACACTTCGAGGTTTTGTCAATTGCTCGACGAATCGCCCTGCTGCACAAGTGTCAAGGATCATGACTTGCTTCTGTGCCGGTGTCTCCCGCAATTGTTCCACAAATTCGGAGCTCGACATGGCTGTCGTGCGTCGGACTTCAGGGTCACTCAGATCGGCCGTTCGCGCTTGCTGCAACAAGTAGTAAAAATCACCGGCATCGCCGCCATGCACAACTCCGTGTCCCGCCAGGTAGATGACCACGACGTCCTGCGGTTGCGACTGTTGGACGACGATTTGGATTGCCTTGTGAATGTGTTCTCGAGTCACGACATCGAGCGCCCCATCGGATCCGATCCATCGTTGAATGGTGACCCTTTCGGGGCCGAACAGACGATGGGCCGCTACTTCCAGCGACGTGGCAAAGGCATCGGCATCCTTGGCGGCGAATTGAAGATCGATATCCGTGCCGGCATAGTCGGATATGCCAATCACAATGCCCCACAGTCGAGGCGGCGCGGTTTCGGTCCGCGCGGTCGGCACGATCACTCGCCGTACACCGCGGCTTCTGAGATATCCTTCCTCGTTGTAGGCATAGACCTCCAGAATGTTTTGTTGGCCCGGCATCAGACGCGCGTCATCGGATAAATCAATCGCTACATGATAGTCGCCGTCTCTTCCGCGTGGCAGTGCGTTGGGCTGCTGCGGGATCGCAACCTCTTTACCGTTCAGCTTGACAACCAGCGGGCCAATACCACCGCCTTGGTCCTCCAGCGTGATCGAGAACTTGTCGGGGTGATCTTCGTCGGCACGCACCTCAATGTTGGGAAACAACCGTGGCGTACGCAAGGCTTCGACGGCGCGCAACGGCTCTTCTGCCGTTCCCATGATTTTGGCCAACAGTCCGGGATCGTAATACCGTTCCTTCAACTGTTCCAACGCCACCGTGCGGCCTTGCACTCGCCAATAAAGTCCCCGCACACTGCCGCCGTTGGAGGCGTCATAGCGACCGGCATCATCGATTACGGCCCAGTCGCCGTCCCGAAAACCATAGAGCTGACAGCGAACCTTGCCCGTTGCCGCGTCCACGACATGGATACCGTCCGTCAGCGAACTAATAAGTAGCCACTTGCCATCCGGCGAATAGGCTGTCGTAATTCCCTGCGCAACTTCGACAGTAAACTGCTTTTCGCCGGAAAGAGCGTCACAAGCCATGACTGCGTCCGTACCTACCAGGCATATTTGTTTTTCGTTAGGGGAGAGCCGTATCGTTGTTATGAAGCCAAGTTCGTCATCTTCAATGGGTATCTCCTTAACCACGGTGTCTTCTTCCAGGTTGTATAGGACGAGGTTGCTCGAAGCTTTTCGAAACAATGTCGATGGTACTACCTGACACACCAACACTTGACGCCCGCCATTGATGAACACACTGCCGCCGTGCATTCTCGTGAAACGACCTTGTGCTCCTTTGTACTCGCGGACGATCTCGAACCTCTGCGTGTCAAGTAGCACGTTATCGATGAGTAGATGCTTTGAGTCTTGAGAAAACTCCATTGCTAGTGACTCATGCCGCAACTTGGCAAGCCGTTCCCCCGTGTCAGTGGCCCAGACATATGTGTTTCCATCGATCGAACACGCAGCGACCAGTTTCTTGTCGGGTGAGATGCGAACGCGAGTCGGCGCGTCGTATCCAAGCTTATCTTCTGGTTTGCCCAATGGATCGGTTTCGTACTGGCGCAATTCGCGCCGAGTAGCTACGTCCCACAGACGCACGAAGCCATCGAAACTGCCCGTAACGAGATATTTGCCGTCCTGGGAGTATTGGACGCCTGAAGGGATGCCCTTGTGGCCGCGAAATGCCTCGCGCTGCCCGCCTGTGGAGACCTCCCACAATCGAGTGGAATTGTCCGAACGGCAGACCACCAGTTGCTTGCCATCTGGTGAGAAGCCGATTCCCGATGCCAGTGTCGTTTCACCCACGTACGTCTGTTCCAGGCGAGCAAGCTCGGATACCGGACGTTTGCCAAACAAGTATTTGCTCGAGAACGAGCGGAAGTCCCATACATCGCCTGTTGCAGCCGTCAGTAACGACGCATTGTCAGCGGAAAACCTCGTGATGCCCAGTTCGGCCGTCGCGTTTTCGGCGGTGATTGTGTCAACCGGCTGTCCTTCCGGTAATGTCAACAGGCGGCCTACAACTTCTTGTGTCTCGGGGTAGATAATCGAGTTGTCCGGTGCGATGGAGAAGTAGAACAGCTCTTCGTTCGCTGAGAAACTCAGGCCACCTGCCAAGGACTCTTCGTTCAAGACAACCTTGTCGTTTTCCGTTTCCGTAACGACGATTCCTTGCAGGTTCGCATATGCCAAGTATTTTCCGGTACGGGACAGCCGCAAAGAGGAAGGTCCACCAAATAATTCGATCACTCGGACCGGTCGATCGGCCCCTGTTTTGTAGATGGCAATCTCATGCTGCTTCGTTTCAAACCCCACATATCGACCGTCCCCCGAAGTGGCAACGAGATAACCGTTTTGTAGCGGCAAAATAGACGCGTGGCCTTCGCTAGTTTGCAGATAGTCCTTCTTGTCTGCCAGCGTGTTCGGCAACATCGTAAACTTGCCAACGGTCTCCCCTGTATCCGCATCGATCGTTTGATACTGATCATCGCCGACCCATCCACCGATGCACCGACCTTCGATCGTCGTGGTAGGCTGTAGGCCCAGGGCGTTCTCGAGTAATTCGATTTCTTGTTGGTCGCCACCAAACGACCACTGCCAAGCTTGCATCGTGGAGAAATCGCCGGGCTTCAGCAAAATTACGTTCTGGCTGTTGGGGGAGAATCTCGCGATCACGGCACCATCTGCCTTGGAACTGGCAATCTCCAGTCCGGTCTCCGCCTCATAGACTCGAATGACCCCTGTCGAAAACAATGCCAATACGCATTGGCCGTCTGGTGAAATATCGATATCCACGAAACTCTCATTTTCGACTCCACGGCGTACGATCAGTTCGGCGCGGCCCTTTTTATCGGCGTCTCCTTCCTCGGCGGCTGCGCGATTGATCACGGAGTGAAACGGCAACGTGGCCAGCAAGGTGGCGAGCATCGTTGCCACGGAAATCGTGCAAGCACTCAGCAAGCGACGACGCCCTGCCGGTGCGACAGCGGGCCGCGTTGTATCGAACGGGTTGCAGCCAGCAAGTTGAGATGTGGGAGGTGTCATGGTTTTCGCTCATTCACAAAGAAGGGCAATCTTGTCTCCGCCGCTGCGGATGTTGCCAACTTGGCTCCGCGGGACAACGTTCCATATTTGGCGAGTTCTTGGGGGTCAAGGAACACGACGCGATGGCCATGATCGACTCCGGCTTGTTCCGCCCAATAATTGGTGGTCGCGCAAACGAGGATGTCTTCTGGCCCTTCGGATGGGGACAGTTCCAAGGTTGGCAAATCGTGTCGCCCCGGCTCGAAATAGTGGTCATGGTGTTTACCGGGTTCAGGAAAGAGGAGTTGTTCCTTTCCGTCGGGGCCGACCAACCAAATCCCCAAATAACAATTCTGTCCCACGTCAACCTGCAGTGAGAGCATGTGGCCATCGGTGAACTGATAGACTTGGCCTGGGCCTTTTGACGCCACTCCTGCTGGTTCCAGCAGTGTCAGCCGAAATTGTCTGGCCAGCGGCGTGCCATCACGATGTTGCGTCACTGGCACTGGTTCAGGGCCGGGTTCCTTTCGTTCTCGATTGCGGACCAGCCACAATGTGTAGGCCATCAATGCCAGCATCATGGCAGAAATCGCCAGCTCCAACCAGCGGCGACG
>JAGQPD010000704.1 GCA_020426865.1 Planctomycetales bacterium | reverse complement strand
GCAACGCGTACCATGAAAAACTCGTCCAGGTTCGAACTGAAGATCGAGAGGAACTTGAGCCGTTCCAGCAACGGAGTCGTTGCGTCCTGGGCCTCCTCCAACACCCGAGCATTGAACTCCAACCAACTCAGCTCGCGATTGATGAAATGCTCCGGCTGGATCGAAAGCTCCGCGGAACCAACGCCCGTGCTGGTCTTTGAATTCGCCCGTTTGCGGTCACTCTTTAGTTTCGGCTTGGCCTTGCTTTTGTCCATAAGTCGCTCGTCGCATCAGTCGCTCGCATACCGACCGGTTCGTCGCCGACATGCCACCCAAACCGGATCCCTCATTTTCGTCTGGCCGGCCTCGGTGGGCAACTAGCGGCGGCATGGAATCGGGCGGCTTAATTATAGCTTAATAATCGTGGGTTTCTGGAAAACTCGTGGCTTGATTTGCCGAACGTGCATGGAAAAATAGACAACAGCAACGGGACAAATCAACGATAACCTTTGCCAGACCGGATGAACTGTGGCGAGATGGCTCGATCGCGAATTGGCTGGACTTCCCGCATCCCAAGCGGCCGCTGCGGCGATCAAGCGGCTGTTGCCCGATGTTTGGATGCACCTGGAAGGTGCCATCGCGGGGTATCGCGAAGAACCCGAACACGTGCATCAGATGCGAGTGTCATCGCGTCGCTGCCGTTCGGCGCTGCGGCTTCTTGAACTCCTGCTGCCGCACAAATTGTCGCGGTGGTTCCGTAAACGCCTGCGGAGTATTCAGCGGGCGTCTGGCGCCGCTCGCGATGTCGACGTGATGATCCATCGAATCGGCCGACGGATATCGGTATTTGATCCCCAATGGGGTGTGGCACGCGCGGAACTGCTGTTGCAGCTGTCCGCACAACGGGACCTCGATCAGCAGGCGATCGAGAAGCTACACCACGATTTGCGGGAACGGGATTTCCCCCGGCACATCGATCGCATCATTCGCAAGATCCGCTGGCGAGGGACTGACGGGGAACCGTTTTGGCATGACTACGTGGAACCTCGGCTGCAGATGATTGCTCAGCAGATGTTCGAAGCGGGTGAGCAACTCGAAGACTCTGAACAACTCCACGCCTTTCGCATTTCCGGAAAACATTTTCGCTATGCGTTGGAGCTGGCCGGCAACTGCCTGCCGACGAGGCCCCGCAATCGGCTATACAACTCGCTGCGCCGGTTGCAAGATCGGTTAGGGACTATCAATGATTGTGTGACATCGCAACTGCGACTGGCCGATTGGCTGGCCAAATTGCAAGCGACCGAGGATCATCAACGAAGGCTGTTGCTGCATCTGATCGAAGAGGAACAGCATCGCGAAGAATCGCAAACGCAGCTTTTTCATCAATGGTGGACAGACGATCGCGCGACGAAGTTTCGCCAGCTCTGGGACGACGTTCAGCGAGGCTGAACTTCTTGGTACGAATATGCCGAAAGAGGGAATCGCTGTCTTACGCTACGACGCAATCTGCCGTACGACAATCCGATTGCCCGCAATGGCAATGACGCGGACCGTCGAGCCCGAGTCGACGAAGTTGCCATCGGTCACGACATCGAAATTGTCGTCGCCAAACAGGACATTGCCGGCGGGCCGGAGTGGCGAATGGGCAATTCCGATGTCTCCCACTTGGAGCTTAACGCCAGTCGCGGATACGGCTACGTTGGGTTCGGCATGGACTGCTGCCCCGCTTGACGACGACGATGTTGTGGGGGGGGCCAACGTCAATCGGCTGAGTATAGGAATCGTTCCCAGTCGCGAAGTAATGTAAGCGGCCGCACCAAAAACAGCGATGATGGTCGATAGAGTCAAGACAACAGAATTGCGGAGCGTTCCCCAATCGGCGGTCGTTTGGGGAACGATAAAATCTTGCCCGGCGAGAATGAGACTGGCCAACATCAGCAGGATGCCGGTGAATCCCCAGATGCCGAAACCAGGCAACACGAACAACTCGACCATTATCAAGATCACCCCCGCGCCGAACAGGACGACTTCTAACCAATCGGCGGTGCCACCCAGGAACCGGCTCC
>JAGQPD010000703.1 GCA_020426865.1 Planctomycetales bacterium | reverse complement strand
CCGTCCGATGCGACACCGGATATTGCCCAAGAGGTTTTTCTGGCGGCATTCCGTGGGCTGGACCGCTTCGACAGCCAGCGCGCGGGGGCGACATTTCGCGGGTGGTTATGGATGGTGACTCGCCGCCGGATCGTCGAGTACTATCGTCGGCGGCATGGCCGCCCGTTGGCAACCGGCGGGTCGACGGCCAACATCCAGCTGCAGGCGTTTGCCGACCCGATTCCGCTGTATGATCCTACCGAGCCGGACCATGCCGCGGCCCTGTTACATCGGGCGCTGGAACAAATCCGTCCCGAATACTCGGAAGTAACCTGGGAGATGTTCTGGCGTGCGACGGTATTGGATCACCCGACGGACATCATCGCCCGCGACAACGGCGTCACGCCCGCAGCGATTCGTCAAACCAAAAGCCGAGTTCTGCGCCGACTTCGTCGGCAGCTTGGTGACGCGTAGCAACAGACTTGTGTAGAATACGCTGAGTTCGGTGAAATGCGATTCGACAACATGGTACTTTCATGGGCATCGTCGCGTTTCTGTGCAAGATCCGTTCATTTCAAGACGTGAGCCGGAGGACGAAATGCAAACGACAGCACCCATGGCTGCAGTATTGGTAATGGCGATCGCCAGCGGCAGTCTGGCGGCCGACTGGCCTCAGTTCTTGGGACCAGCGCGGAACTCGACCTCGCCCGAGACAGGCCTGCTACGTTCGTGGCCCGATGATGGGCCCGCGGTGCTGTGGACGGTCAAGGTTGGCAAAGGTTTTGGCGGGCCAGTTGTTCAGGACGGCAAAGTGTATTTGCTCGACCGCGACGACGAAGTTGGCGACAACCTGCGTTGCTTTGACCTCGCCGATGGTAAAGAACTGTGGTCGTACGCCTACGACGCTCCCGGTTCCGTGATGTTTCCTGGTTCCCGCGGTGTCCCCACCGTCGACGGAGATCGCGTTTACACGTGCGGGCACAACGGTGATTTGCATTGCATCGATGTCACGACCCACAAGCCGATTTGGAAGGCAAACGTCTGGACCGACTTTGGGGGGAAACCGCCCACATCGGGCGGCGGCTTTCGCCGCGGTCCCACGGAACCCGGTACGTTTCCCGTGTGGGCCGTCACACAGAATCCCTTGGTATACGGCGACTTGTTGATCGTTGCCTCCCAGGCACCTGAGGCGGGTGTGGTGGCCTATGACAAGCTCACGGGGGACGTTAAATGGAAAACGCCGTCGCTCGGTTACGTCGGTTACGTGAGCCCGAGCGTCGTGAAGATCGACGGGAACGAACATCTAGTGATGGTAACGCCGTCAACGAATCCATTCCGATCGGCCCCGGGCGAACACAATCTGGGCAAGTTCGTGGGTATCGAGCCGCTTACCGGAAAAATCCTGTGGCAATACGAAGGATGGCACTGCCATATATCCGTTTCACCAGCGATCGATGCAGGCGAGAATCGGGTGCTCGTCGTGGGCGGATACGAACTTGGCGCGACGATGATTGAGGTTAGCAGGCAGGACGACGGAAGCTACGTTGCCAAGGAACGGTTTACGACGGAGGAGTTTGGCGATCAGACGAAGCCACCGATTCTGCACAACGGCTATTTCTACGCACAGTATGGTACGAACACTCGTCGTGACGGCTTGTGCTGCATGAATATGGATGGCGAAATCATGTGGAAGACCAAACGCGACCCAAGCTTCAATAAGGGAAGTATGATTCTGGTCGATGGCCTGATCATCGCAACCGATGGCGAAAAGTCGCTTTATCTGATAGAGCCGGACCCGCAAGAATACAAGCAACTGGCATCGGTCGAGTTGCTCGGTGAGGGCGGCGGCGACGGAGGATTTGGTGGACGCATCGGTGGCAGATCGCAAAACTGGGCACCCCTTGCGATTTCCGACGGCAAACTACTCATTCGTGACCAGGCCGAAATGAAATGCGTCCAGGTAACGAAGTAATCCCGGCGATTGGACTCGGTTGAATGCTTGACTATTGGTTTCCTACCGGCCACGTCGCGGGCCGAATACTACTACTGGTCGCTATCGGGTCAACGCTCGTCGATGTCGCGGCGCAAGGGCCAGAACCTAGCGACACACACGGGTTAGCGACGAATCCTCAAGAGAATTGGCCAAGTTTCCGCGGCCCGCGTGCCATTGGACATGCGCGGCAGGTAAAACCGCCACTCAAGTGGAACGCAGCCGACGGTACTGGCGTTCTGTGGAGAATCACTCTTCCTAAACATGGCATGAGTTCACCGGTCTGTCGGGGCAGTCGAGTGTTCCTGACCGGAGCCGACGAGGACTCGCGGCAACTCTACTGCGTTGACGCCTTTTCGGGAAAACTCCTTTGGCAGCACGATGTACAAGGCGTGCCCGGCTCGCCCGATGACGGCAAGATACCGGA
>JAGQPD010000702.1 GCA_020426865.1 Planctomycetales bacterium | reverse complement strand
TTGTGTTGTTTTTTATTTTTTTTTTTTCGCTGGGCGACCTCCCCAACGAGATCGCTCGAACCGTGGGGCGATCGACCAGCCTAATGCCAATGTCAACTGCCTGATTCAGCAACTCCAACTCCTGTGTGAACGAAGCAGACACCTCATGCCAGCAACCCTTGCATCCCCCGATATCGACTACCTACGCGATCTGGTTTGCCAGACCATCGGCAATTCCATTTCGCAACAGCAGAGCTATCTGTTCGAACAGCGATTGGCACCGCTGCTGCAGCAACACGAGCTGAAGTCGATCGCCGACCTCGTCACACGGCTGAAGACACGGCACAATCCGACGCTACGAAATCAAGTCGTTGAGGCCATGACGATCAACGAAACCAGCTTTTTTCGCGATATGCACCCCTTTGCCGCGTTGCGTGACCACATCTTTCCACAGCTCGCCAAAACGAGGGCAACCGAGAAACGAGTTTCCATCTGGTGTGCGGCCAGCTCCAGCGGGCAAGAACCGTACAGCATCGCAATGACATTCGCGGAACACTTTCCGCAACGGGCGACTTGGAATCTGCAAATCACCGCGACCGACATCTCCGACACGATGCTAGAAAAATGTCGTAGCGGAAACTACACACAATTCGAAGTGAATCGCGGCCTCCCTACGCCACTGTTAGTGAAGTACTTCGACCGCCACGGGACACAGTGGTGTGTTAAACCTGAAATCCGACGTCTTATCGATTTTCGCAAGCTAAACTTGTTTGAATCGTTTCCTTACATGGCACAACACGACATCGTTTTCATTCGAAACGTACTGATCTATTTCGCCAAGGAACGAAAACTGGAAATTCTAAAACGAGTTCGACGAGTCTTGAAACCCGATGTCTACCTGTTCCTGGGCGGTGGTGAGACATTGATTAACCTCAACACCGACTTCGTCAGAGAAGAGGTGGGAGGCACCGTCTGTTATCGTCCGTCAACGTAAACGGAAAACAACATGCAAATCGACAATGACACACTGACCCAAGTTGCCTGCGACGTATTTACCTCGATGCTGGGCATCCCCATCGAGCCGGCCGCACAGGAGCCGGCCGATGCGGCTGAGCCGCTCGTGGCAAGTTACATCGGCGTCTCCGGTGACTGGACATCGGCGCTGGAAATCGTCACCACCGAACGCGTGGCGCGTCAAATCGCCAGCGGAATGTACGAAGCAGCCGCAGACAACTTGCCGGAAAATGACGTCTTTGACGCACTTGGCGAAATCGCCAACATGATCGGCGGCAATGTCAAAGGAATCATTGGAGGTGAATGCTCGCTGTCCCTTCCAAGGGTCGATCGTCGCCGCGAATGGTCGTTCACGGACACCCAAGGCGCTCCTTGCACCGATCTGCACTTTCATTGCCTCAATGGCATTGTCGCCATGAGATTGACCGAAAAAGGATTCTGCGGCACAGCCGCAACCAGCTAACACGAACAACCACCGTGTCCTATGACACGCCAATGGAACTGATAACATCCGCCACTTAGTCTCTAGCAGCGTTAAGGTGATCCCATGAAGATTCTCATCGTCGACGACAGCAAGGCCATGCGCATGATCGTTGGCCGGGCGCTGAAGCAAATCGGCCTACCCAACACGCAAATCATCGAAGCCTGCGACGGCACCGAGGCGGTCAACATTATTGCGGCCCAGTCGCCGGACCTCGTATTGTCCGATTGGAATATGCCGCAAATGAAAGGAATTGACTTGCTCCGCGCCGTTCGGGAAGCGGGAAATCAAGTGCACTTTGGCTTCATTACGTCCGAAAGCGGTAACGAAGTTCGCGAAGAAGCCAAAGCCGCCGGAGCGGCCTTTATTGTCACCAAACCATTCACGCCCGATTCGCTGGAAACAGCCATCCAGCCAATCCTCGCGTGATCCCGACCACTCACCAGCATTCACCCAACCCCAAAGGAACCACAATCATGGCGACAGCTGCTACCCTACCGTCCTCCGATCACATCGCACATCTCCTTTCGGGACTCTACGGCGACGTTGCCGTCACAGAAGCTAAGACCCCCATCGATACGTCTGCCGCCTACACTGCGGCCGCGTACATCGATGATGAAAACATCATCCAACGACTGATCGTTTGCGACGTGGCATTCGCGAACTTCGCCGGTGCGGCACTAACCATGGTCCCTCCCGCCATCGCTAATGACGGAGTGAAATCGGGACAGGTCGCGCCGAACATCCAAGAGAATCTCTCCGAAGTGTTCAATATCTGTGTCAACGTCTTCAGCGACCACAGCAAGCAACACCTCAAGCTCGGCAGCGTCGTTTTTCCCGGGGGACCAATTGACGAAACCGTTGCGGCCGCCATCTCGGCTAGCTCGGACCGAACTGAATTTGTTGCCAAGATTCCGCGTTACGGGACAGGGCAAATCGCCCTGTTGGCCAAGTAACAATCCACGAAACCTCGTAGCGGCACCAGACCACGGGCAACGCCAACCGGCAACGACAGGGCGCCCCTTTTACCTCCTTTGTGCGGTAATCGGGACGCCTTTTTTGTTTCTGTCTTCCTAGTCCCGGTCACTCTCCATGTCCCATCCGCCCAACACGCCGTCGACGGCGACTACGAAACATTCCGTAGATGTTCGCGACGTGCCGATCACGGACCTCGGCCGTCTCTCGGGCCGGAAGGCCCTTTCGCCTGCCCAGCTCGAAATATGAGCCAAGGCGGCGTCTGTCGCTCGGATCGAATTGGAAGCCCTGGCGGCAATCCGTTTACTCTGCGGCTGAGCGGCTCCTGTCATATCGTCGGAACCAGTAGTCATACCGTCGTCTGGTAAACCAACAAAAGAAGTCGCGACAATACGCGGCACGGGCGATGCAGCTGCGGCCGCTGTCAACTCGTCTAAACGGCCAATCAACAAGACGGCATCCAGCTGCGACACCATGCCGTCGCCGTTGGGGTCGACATAGTGCCTGCCATCCAGCAGGAACGAATCGCCATCGCTCAGCTCGCGTGGATGGTGACGATCCAGATCGTCGATCAACACGACCACGTCCAATGTAGACACTATTCCGTCACCGTTGATATCCATTGGATCGTCGGGATTGGTGAACGCGGACGTTGTCGCCTGTTCCAGATCAGCACTGACGACCGGCGGGTCAAAATTGCCCAATACCGGCAACGCGTACTCATCGCCAAATTGCGCAAAGATGTCATTGCCAAACGGAATGGTCGTGAACGGCACGACGTTGTATCCGAATTGCGGGTCCACCACCACGCGGTCCAGCACCGACGCTCCACCCGAAACGAGGATGTACCATTCGGCTGCATCCTCATCCACGACGCCGCTGCGGTCCGGCACCCAGAGACCGATGTCATCGAAACCATCCTGGTCCATGTCCGCCGCCACCGGACGTTCACGGACACCCGGGAAATTGACACTGAATGTCTCGTCGATCACTCCATCCCAGCCGCGCAATACGCCATTGGCAAAGTCGAATTCAAAGCGATCATCCTGCTCATT
>JAGQPD010000701.1 GCA_020426865.1 Planctomycetales bacterium | reverse complement strand
CTCAACAATTCTTCAACTAATTGCCCAACCGATCGCTCTCTATTGCGTGCAACTCCTATCGGCTCGCCTCGCGCTGCTGCTGAGGCTCGGGCGCATGAAGGTCACGCTGGAAGGCCTGCATAGGGTCCAGCCCCTTGCGATCGGCGTATATTTCTTGCATGGGCGGCTCGGCAAACGTGCCGGGCTCGGGCGGGGCGAAATCGAGGCTGTCAGGAAAGGCCTTGAGTGCTTGTGCCAACGTGTCCATGCCTTCCCGTCCATAGGCGGATAGCTCCGCGAAACCAAGGCTTTTGAAGTTCTGCCAGCGAGTTGGTTCGGTTTTCTCCACGGCCGATTTGACGGCCTCGTTATAGGTCTGCTGATATTGCTGCGATTTGGTGGCATTCATACATCACTCCTTCCGTACTTTTTAAGGTTGCCGATCATATATTCCTGTTCCCACAGGGCGTCATCCAGCTGAACCGTCTTCTGGCGGTCTCTTTCCGAAATCACCCAATCGCGAATGACGACGGCCAGGGCAGATGCGGCCACAAACATCCCGTACGACCGTATGCCTGACCAATACAACGCAGCCGCCGTCACCAGCCCAGCCAAACATTCCCACTTCTCGCCACCGCGAAAGAACGGCTCTCCGACGCACATCGTGTGCACGTGGCGCCGTTGACAGAAGGTCGTGATCAGGTGATATACGTAGAGCATGGGCAAGAGATTCATAGTCAAGGCAAACATCCACGCGTCGAGGTAGTAGGGCGAGAATCGCACTATCGACAGGCCAACCATGGCGATCGGCACGTCCACCCAATGGACCCTCGTGCCAACGCTCCCCGGCTTGCGAATCACCAGCGACCAGAAAACGGACAGCGCGCCTATCGCATAGTGGAGAAGTGTGATGGCAGTGCGAAACACTTGCTTGCCATCCGGCATCGGCTGGTTTTCTGGTGGTTTGAACGTGTCGGCGTGGTTTTGCATCATTACCTCTGTCGTAACGTGACGATCTCATAGTCATGGGTGCCGCGGTGAACGATGGCGTCCACCAGAAAATCGTTCTCAGGACCACCGGTACGGAGATCCAAATACCGTTGTGGTTCGACCCGAAAATGATATTGCTGCGAGAAGCTCGTATTCGGGGTTTGTCCGACGCCGAATACGTCCCACCAAGCCAGTTGTTCCGAATTGTTGGAAGGGGTCTGGCCGCTAAAAAACAACTTTCGTTCCATCCCTAGTGATTGTGCCGCGTACTCGTTGGTGACGTGGCAGTTGTTATTGCACCAAATCTTGTTGACATGGAGCCCCATCAGGGCCCTGGCTTGCGTCTGTGCCTCAATTCCGGCACCCAGCGAATCTTCCAGCACCGGTAGGCTTTGGAACGCGGCAAGCGAAATCAACCCCTGCGACCGGCCCACGCTTAGCGCCTGGACATCACGTCGCGAATGGACCAATTGATGGTATTCGTCCCGCACCAGCAGAAACGGTCGCTCCCAATGTTCCCGTCGCAAACACGCTTCCATGCAAAACCACGACACTAACAATTGCAGTGCAGTGCCGTTGGGGCCGTAGGTCAAGGTGTCGAACGCCAGTATGGTGTAGTCCTCGAGCATCCGCTCGGGCGTGAGGTTGGAAACGCCGTTTACCGCTTGGCAGAGTGGGGGAATCGTGAAGGGCTGAATGGACGTCGCAGCTTGCGTGACAAACGCCCCGCGGGCCTTATCGCCGACAGAGGGCAGTCGCTTCAGCAAAAATTCCGCCAGCGGCCGGGCCTTCTCGGGATGTTGCTGCAGGGCCTGCCGCAGGAATTGGCCACACGCTCCCCCGCGAAACGCATCGCTTCTCGCGTGTGCGAGGTCCAGCGGCGATGTCATGATGACATCCAAGGCGTCGCGGTAGGTCGCTTTTTCTCCTTTCACCAAATACACGAGATCGAATGCGGTACCGAGCGTATCGACTTCGCCCGACTTCCAAAAACTTTCGCTGCGTTCGGCGTCCGAGCGAGTAATCACCTCGTTCAGATCGGTATGGAACGCCGCTAACGACCTTGCACTGCCACCTTTGCGCCCTAGCTCGAACGTCAGTGGGTTAAAAATGTATCCAGACTCTGGGGAAAAACGTTTTGCCACCTTTCTGGTCGATGCTAGCAATTGCTCGGCCCGCCAAGCCTCGTTTGGTTTGACACAGCAATGCAGGCAAAACGCCCCCTGGGACAGCAGCTGGCGCTGGATTGGCGTTAAGAACGACGTTTTGCCCGCTCCCGGCCGACCGCAAGCGAGGATATGCTGGTAGGCCTCACGTAAGCTGAACAGCGCATTACGCATGGTTCGCCTCCAAACGGCCGCTGACGGTGATCTGAGACACGTAGCGCGTAATGCTTGCGGCTTGGGCGTGCAGGTCGTCAACCTCGACGACGCGCGACACCAAGTGTTGTTGAAATCCGCGGTACAGCACGTCGAGCTGCTGGCCTTCCAGACGAATGCGGTGCTCCGAGAATTCCAGTTCGATGTCGCCGTCATACGTCACGGAATAGAGGTGCGCATAGGCGAATGCGTGGCTGCGATGGGGAGTTATAAAGTCAACAAATAGATGCGGCACCGCGCGTGGTTCGATCGGCGCAGTAGGGAAGTCATTTCCCATGAACTCGCTCAGGGCATCGGTCATTGGACTTCCTCCTTTGCCATTTTCGCGATCTGGGCCGGCAGGAGCCGCACGTCAACATCCATTCTTTCGAGCTGCACAACGCGCTTCTTGATCCGCGCGAGCTCGGCAAGAACGGCTTCGTAGGATGTATTTGCGCTGACGACAAACCGGACGCCCGGTGTGGACTTTTTGCGTCCGTACTTCGCGTTGACGAAGTCCTCTAGCTGGGAGACCGTCATTTCGCCACTGAGGAGTTTCTTCGCCAGCCCTCGCTTCTCGTCGTCCGACCGGCAAAGCCGCAACGCGTACAGGCCTCGTACACTGGCCTTTTTTTGTACAAAGGCGTTGATCACTTCCTTGGGGTTACTCTGGATCGCGGCCATCAGTTTGGCGGCCGCTGCCTGTTTCATGCCACACCGCTTGGCTGCTTCACTGAGCGTCAACTGACCCTCGGTCATCATCCGCCATAGCCCCTGATATGTCTCAAAGAGGGACAGATTCTTGCGTACCTTATTCGAAGCGATCGCCATCGAGACGATGTCAAGCACTGACAGGCCTTGAGAGAAGATAAATCCAGGAACGGTTTCCAGATTATTTGCAAACGCTGCGTTGAAGCGTCCATAGCCGTCGATGAGGACAAAGTTGCCTTGGACGCCTTCTTGCAAAAGAACTGGCGTCAGGACGCCATGCTCAAGGACGCTCGCGTTCAATGCCTCCTGGTCGATCCTGGTTCTTTGTTCGCGAAGCTGGTACTGACCATCCGCTGAAATTGAGGATAGTGGAACAGCCGGTTCAAAGTTGGGGGAGCCTGGGTTCTGCATCGTACGTTTCGGTCCTGTCAATTCTTGACTTTCGGGAATCCACAATCGAGCAACATCGCGTCTCTACGCTGCGCAATCTCACACTGAATACGACTTCAAAAACAAACTTGCTGAAAATCTGTGTTGCAGATCGTGCAACGCGCCGAAAACGTGGCCTTGCCGACACGTGCTTTCTGCCCGCAACCACATTCCCAGAGCTTCAGTTTCGATGAATTGGTGCGTCCGGGCTTTACCGACACCTCAAGCTCACGGGTGATCGCGGGTAGGGCAGGAAACGACACGCCGTGGGATTCAAGCAATTCCGAAAATGGTGTCGGGGCGGGATAGAGCTGCTGTTCGCCGCGGCGATTGACGAGAAGACCGTGGTCCTCGGCCTTGCGTTGATATTCTCGGTTGTGATAGTTGCGTTTTCCTGGCTTGCTATGGATATATTGCCATGCGTGGAGCAACTCGTGGAGGAGTGTACCAAGCACTTCGTGCGGATCCCCTTGAAAGACGTGGCAAGCGTCGAGCATGATTTCATGCTTCAGACCGAACCCGTTGCATGACCGGAAATGTCCCAGCGTTCGCCTTCGCAGCTTCTGCACCCCAAGCGACACCGCGGGAATCTCGAGTTTAAACTCGAAAACGAACCGGTCCGCCCAGCGGTGCAACTCGGCAAAAGTGTCCTGGAGTAGTTTTGACGCAACTTCACTTTCCTCCCAGTCCGAATGCTGTTGGTGTTGTGCTAAAATGGAGTAAATCTCGTCCGATGGCGGGATATTCGCCCAAGGTCGAGGATACGATACTGCTTGTGACATGACGATTCTCCGTGTTCGGCAAAAGAGTCGCTGCTTCAACTTAGGAGTGCATCCCGAAACGGCCGTCGTCCCGAAAAAACAGAAAAAAAACGAAACGACGATACAATCCGACGAGCCACGAGTAGCAGGCGAATCAACCGAACCACGACTGGTACAGAGAATTACCGACGAAACATGCCGCATGCGATATGTCACAAACGGCCGGCCGTTCTTACCGTTCGGCGACACCGCAAATGACAACACAACGGTGCATGTAATGTGACACTTTCGCGCTTGACGGTGAGGTGGGGAGCTGATAATGGGGAAGCGAAAACGCGGCGAACGGCTTGGGGACCACCAACATCGCATGGAGGCAGGGATGTCCGATGACGAGTGGATTGTGACGCTCAGAGACGGCACGCGATTGGACGCGAGAATCGCTGTGGCCGAACTGGCCACACTAAAAATGGAAAACGCGAGACATCCTGACGTCGTGGAAGAACTTTACGCGATTGCCCAGGGTGAATCCGTCGAAACGTCGCCCGAAATCAAAGCGACGTTCTTCATGGCGGGAGAATTGCATCCAACCTTCAAAGCTTTGCTGATCAGTGGCGCAACTCGGGTGGCAACAGGAATTGCTTTCGGTGATCCTTTTGAACATAACGATCGCAATGATCATATCCTACAGACGATCAAGGAAAATGAGCCTATACAGAAAAAACGGTTTGTCGACGAACTGTTTCGAGAGTCGACAGACGATCGACTACCGCCACGATCCTAGTGTGCGCCGTAAAGTCTGCTTCGCTTCCTTAAAATACTCCCCGGCGGCCGTTTTTGAGATTCCCATTTCTTTGGCAATCTCCCGTAACGTAAAACCCTGTAGCTTGAGTTGTATCACTCGGCCATGATTGGTGCCCAGTAACGTGATCATATCATCGAGCGTGTT
>JAGQPD010000026.1 GCA_020426865.1 Planctomycetales bacterium | reverse complement strand
CCCTCGTCGGCAGTCTTCACATCTGCTGTCGCTGTGTCGGTTGGAGCTGTGTCGGTTGGAGCGTCGAAGGACGGTGCGACAACATCGCGGTAGTAGCTGGCATCATGCATTTCCAAGAGGTAGCCGAGTGTAAAATCGGCGGGGAGCTGTTCGTCCAATTGACCGAGCAGCCGCACATATTCTTTGATCTGATCGACGATATCTTCGCCGTCGGTGTCGTCGGCCAGCAGGGGATATTTTTCGAATACGTCGGACCATTTGTCCCAGGCCGAATCGAAAGCGGCTCGAGCTTCGATCAAACGCCCATCTTGAAAAGCCTCGTTGGCATCGAAGAGGTCCTTATGGGCGGCCACGGTAAGGTCTTCTTGTTCGGCTTGAGCTCGGGTAAGCCAGTATTCAAAATTGACGATGCCTCGGTAACGCTGGATGAACGATGCGTTATTTTCGGCTTCTGACGCTTCACGAGCCAGTTCGCCGGCTTGCAATCGAACGTCAGCCGGTGCTTGCTCAGCCACCTCCATGTCGGTGACTTTCAGTTTGTCTTTTGCTTCGGAGGCGAGCGAGTATTGTTCGGGCGAGCGGTTTCCCTCGGGCAAATTTAACGCCACTCGCTCGTCGTCGGAGAGTGTCGTTTGTTTTTCTTCGAGGATTTGTTCGCGGGCGCCTGGGACGAGTTCATCGAGCTCCTGGCGTTTTTGGGCAGCACGTTCTTGCTGTAACTCCAAATCGTTCAGGCGAATTAACAGGCCAGTGGACGTGGGGATGTTGCGTTCGCCGTATCGCAGCCAGGCATCGAGAGCCACCTTCCAGGCCTGACGACCTTTTTCGCCAAAGACCCCTTCTTCCTCGATGGCAGTTGCATAACTCATTAACGCTTTTGCTGGCCACGAGTGGAAGTTCAGCGGGTTTTGCCCACGGAGGGGCCGGTTTTTGGTATCAACGACGTTTTGCCCGGCGGCATACCAACGATGCGCGACCTTCCAATTGTCTGGTTTGTTGTCCGGGCCTGCGGCCTCGCGGTACCACGCGTCCGGATCGTTTTCGGGATCGTTTGCTGCCAGTTCAGCGTGAAAATCCTTGTCTTCGCGGAACAATCGCCGGAACTGGCGATATTCGTCAGAGCGTCCCATCTTGTGACCGAAGAACCAACCCACGTCCCACATCAATCGGGAATCGTCGCGGTTATAGTGCGTTCCTTTGATGAGAAACGAGATGCCTTTCTTGACCCATTCAAAGCGGTGGCGGTAGTCGTCGAATTCGACGGAGACGTTGTAGGACAGATTCCAGGCTTGGAACTTCCAGACGGCAACGAAGTTCGGCTGCAATTTGGTAATCTGGTTGAGCGTCGACTGGAGCGCATCGAAGTTTTCGACCTTTTGATAATGGATCGCGCGACCCCAAAGCAGGTTGGCAGCAATCCCGCGCATGCCCAAGGTGGCCAGACTCATTGATGCCCCGGCCGGATCGATTTCCCCAAGTTCGGCGGGTGAAATGCCGTATTGCGTGCGCATCCGCGAAAGTGTGCCGCCCGGGCTGCTGGTCGTGGCCGGGTTGCTAACCCAGTACAACGGCACGAGTAGGCCAGCCATGAGACACAGATAGGTAACTTTTCGAATAAACACTTTGCGTCCGCTCATGCCGCGATCTCCCGCGTCTTGAGAAACAGGTAACCAAAGGTCGAAACGACCACGACGTAACCGAACGTGATCAGAAAATGTTGCGTCAACAACGTCATGGGAATATCGAACCCATTGATCAGGAAATCCCCGGTATCCAACCCGCCGTAGTCGGCGTATCCACGGAAATTGGGCATCACATACGAAACACCCGTCATCAGTACCATCACGACCCAGTCAATTCCTTTGGCAACGTTGACCTGTACCGATTCACCAAGAGGTACGATCTGATTTTGCTGTTCAAACAGTCGGAATGTGGATTCAAGCGGACCGCCCCCTTCGGTCTTACCGGTCAGGATATTCTGAATGTCTTGAGCGAAGAATCCGATCACGACGCTGACCGACGTGGCGAGCATCGCGACTGGGGCATTCAAGAGTGTGCTGATTATAACACTAAAGGTGACCACCAAGACCATCTTCAGCCAGATCCCGAAGAATGCTTTGCAGAAGTTTCCGAAGAAGGAGCCATCATTACGTCGCATGTACATATCGGCTTGGGCCATGCCGAAGTACTGACCCGATTCCACACAACGGACACGCAATTCGACTTCGCCGTCGTAAACCAGGTCATTGAACAGGTCGATGTCTTTGGTGGTGCCATCGGGCGCGAGCGCTTTGAGTCGTCGAGGGATCGGCAGCCACTGCCCGACGAACTCGTCCGCTCGGAAACTGATGGGAGCACTCTCGACGACATCGCCGGGCCGCAACCTTTCGGGGTAGGGATGACGTACGACAATCGTGCCGAGAATCCCCTGTTCGATTTCGCCCTTGTGGGTCCGGAATACACGGATCGTCATTTCCAACGGAAGGCCTTCGGGAAAACTATTGGGCGAGACCCCGTCGAATTTCCAAATGGCGGTCGCCAACGAATTGCCTTCGATATATCCTCGATACGTCCATTCCTTACCGACGCTGATCCCCTTCTCAGCAGGATCGCCGTTGCGATCAAGGAATGACAATTTGCCGTAAACGGGACGTCGGGCAAGCGTGTCGCCGATGGGGGGGCCAAATGTTGGCGTTCCATCATCGGCGAGGAGGATCTGATGTTGATGCCCCGCCACCTGCTCCGTCCAGTTCACCCCAGTCGATGCCGCTCCAGGCCGCTCGACGTCGTCGCCATCGGCAGCCCGTTCATTTTCATTGGTCAGCGAAAATCGGTGGCGATGGCCTTTTTGCACGTCGGTTCGCAGTACCAACCCATCGCTGTCATCGGCGGCGATTAAGCTGACATCCTCCGGTTCCAGAACATGTTGGTGATCCAAACCACGGCGGACAAACACGTAGCTGACCACACACATCATGGCCAGCATCAAGGTTCCAATGGCGCTGAAGCCGACGATTCGTCCCAGGACGATTTCCCACGATCGCACCGGTTTAGTCACGATCGTGTAGATCGTGCGGGATTTGATGTCGGCCGGGAGGCTAAAACAGCTGAGAATCAGGACGACCAGCAGCACGAGCCATTTCGACAGCAGTAACACAAATCCGATATAGTGTTTGGCCGTGCTTCCCTCCAGGAACAGCGTCGCGAAGAACAGGACGATGACGAACACGAGAAACACCATGAACACATATCGTCGGATCGATTCTTTAAAAGCCAGGCCGGCCATCGCGATGGTGCGCCTGGGGGATAGTTGCAGGATATCGTAGATCGCCGAACCGATCACATAGCGAGTGAACTGGACCGCCTGACCTGGTCCATTGCGTACCGCTGCGATCAGATAAATCCCCAAGACCACCACCGCACCGATCCCCGTGACGAGGACCACAAACAACAGCAGCGCGAATGGTAGCCAAGTAAAAAATGGGATGATGGGATGTTCGAGTGCCATATTCGCGTCTATCCGTTCCAGCCCTAATGCTGATCAGTGTCTTTCGTTGCTTGACGGAAGGAGAAAGCCGAGCGTTCGTTCAAGGGTGGACTATCGCGCGCGGCGGCCGGGTCGTGCTTCGCTGTCCTTGACGATGCTCAGGAACAAGTCTTCCAATGTCGTGGTTGGATTGTCGACTGCCAATAAGTTGCCGCCGTGTTTGTTGATGATTTCCCGGATTTCGCGTTGAGCTTCTTCGGAAAGCCCCTGGGTGCGAATCTGCGTGACGTCGGTCACTTGCAACAAACTGTCGACACGCCCCATTTCCTTCAACTCTCCTTGATGCAGAATCGCGATGCGATCGCAAACGTCTTGCACATCGGCCAGCAGGTGGCTACACATCAGAACCGTCTTGCCTTCATCGCGAAGCTTGAGGATCAGGTCCTTCATCTCACGGGTGCCGATCGGATCCAGCCCCGTCGTCGGTTCATCGAGAATAATCAGCTCAGGGTCATTGATCAGGGCCTGCGCCAGACCGATGCGGCGGGTCATCCCCTTCGAATACTCTTTCAACTGACGGCGCTTTGCCCAACCAAGCCCGACCATCTCGATCAATTCCTGCGTCCGCTGCCGACGCTTCTCGGGGGACATGTCGAATAGACGGCCGTAAAAGTCGAGCGTCTCCTCGGCGTTGAGGAACTTGTAAAGATAGCTCTCCTCCGGCAAGAAACCAATCCGCTCGTTTTTCACGACGTTCGTCGAATCGTATCCAAACACTAACGCTTCCCCGCTCGTCGGGAACAGCAGCCCGAGAATCAGCTTGATCGTCGTCGATTTTCCTGAACCATTGGGGCCAAGCAGACCGAAAATCTCTCCCCGCCGTACCTCCATGTCGAGTGACTTGAGCGCCCGCACCTTCTGGCGACCCCAGAAATCCCGATAGATCTTGCTGAGGTTGCGTGTCTCGATCACTACCTCGCCGGTGCTTGCCCCCGATGTCGTGCTCCCGCTATTTGTTACCATCACTGGCTCCGTTGATGCGCTTATCCGGTCCGGACGTTGCCGAAAAGTATGCCTGTAATTATGCCCGCTGTTTTTATCGGTGTCGGTATCTGTGCCGCTATCGCCACTTGCTTTTCTTCGCGTCTCTCTTACGATTGGCGAGCAAATACGGAAGGGCGATTGCTATCTAACATACCGGAAACAAGGGGGATTCGCCCTCGCCCCAGCGAACCGTTCCGCAGGATCTGCTTCCATGTGGTATTCGCTGCTCGCGGGACCCTCCCGCTGTCTCGCCTCTGTGCCTAAAAACGGAAAAAACCTACTATAAAAGGCCTAACCACTTGTTGCAACGGCGCTGCCAGTTCACCCTCCCGTCGCAAAGGCGAACCCATTTATGCCCAGGACCTTCGATATCCGCGATCGGGATGACGCCGTCGCCTTCCTGATGGGACGTATCGACTACGAACGGACCCCAACGATTCCCTATCAGGAAAGCCACCTGAAGTTGGACCGAATGCAGGAATTGCTCCGTCGAGTGGGCCAACCGCAGCACCATGTTGATGTGATTCATGTGGCTGGTAGCAAAGGAAAAGGGTCCACTTGCGTGTTGATCGAAGGTATGTTGCGAGCGGCTGGATATCGTACAGGTTTGTATACTTCTCCCCATCTGCTGGTCCCGGAAGAACGGATCGCCACCTGCGGACAACCGTGTCCTTCGGCAGAGTTTGTCGAGCTTGTCCGGGACATCGCGCCGCATGTTCAAGCCATGGACGGTCAAGACCCGTGGCCAGCTGCCGACGCCGATAATGGCCCAACCTATTTCGAAATTCTGACCGCCATGGCGTTTTTGCAGTTCCGCCGACATCAGGTCGATGTGGCGGTGATCGAAGTGGGGCTCGGGGGACGACTCGATTCCACTAACGTCTGTCTCCCCTCTGTAACCGTCATTACCAGTATCAGTTTCGACCACATGCGGCAGTTGGGGAATACGCTTGCCGCGATTGCTGGCGAAAAGGCGGGAATCATCAAGCATGGAGTACCTGTTATTAGTGGGGTCGGAAGCGGACCTGCGTCGGACGTGATTTCGCGACGGGCGGAACAGTTGGGTTCGCCGTTGCTTTGCATTGATCGAGACTTTGAAGTTACCTACCGTGCCCATGCATTGGACAATCTTGCGAATTCGGCGGCAGCGCTCGAGGACCTGCAAGGTGGCACGCTGACATTTCACCCGCAATCATCTGCCGCAATCCGCGATTCGCCTCCCCTGCCATCGCTTCTTGATGTCCCGCTAAAAATGCTGGGGGCTCATCAGGCCAGAAATGCGGCATTAGCAATCGTGACGACAAAACTGTGGTACGATGCCAGGGGCTTCGATCGAGTCTCCGCTGCGCAAATGCTCGAAGCCATCCGCGCAGGGCTCCGGACCACCCAGAATCGTGCGCGCGTTGAACTCGTTCGAACCCGTCCGCTAACCGTCCTGGACACCGCTCACAATGCTGCGTCCATGGCGGCGCTGCTGGATACCCTCGATTGCCATTTTCCTGGCCGCCAACGCGTGATACTGTTCGGTACCACGCGGGGTAAGGATTCCGCAGGTATGCTCGAACAACTTGTCACCCGAGCCGACACGATTGTACTCACCAAATATCGTTCCAATCCGCGCAGTGAGGATCCCCGGTCGTTATGGGAGTTGGCCCACCAGTGCCACCAGCGTCACATGCAAGAAAACGAAAACCTCAAGTTGATCCTTGTGGCCGATGCCACCGCGGCGCTGGAAACCGCTGAATCGATGTGCGGCGATCAAAGTCTGCTCTGTATCACTGGATCGTTCTTTTTGGCGGGCGAGTTGGAAGAGAACGTTCGCCAGACTTCCAAGTCGGTGTAGGCGGATGCCGCGCGATCACCGCTATTGAGGTTGATACTCGACGAGCGGATCAATCCATTCCCAAAGTGAATTGTGTTCCACAATGTTGCGATTCGGGTTCTTCGCCAGTTTGATTAGTTCGGGATGGGACCCGAATTTTTTCTTCAAAAATCCGTTCTGTAGCAAGCCGTCCGGGATTCCGTTATTGTACGCCTCGGTTAGCAATGCCATGCCACGTTCGAGCAGGTCGGGACGTTTGTCGACCAACTTGGCAATGTGCATCGCGGCTACGTACCTTGGTCGCCAATCGCTTGGTTCCAACGTAATGGCTCGTTCCGCATCGGCGACTCCCTGCTCAATGCTGTTGAATTCGGGAATCGCGTTATTCATTTGAAACAAGGAACGATTGTGATAGGGCTCCCATCGTTTGGGTCCTGCGGCCACAGCTGTGTCAAGGTGCTCGAGGATCTGAATGGTTTTTTCTCGGGAAATCACCCCGTCGTGGTAGCGGCAGTAGGCCATGTTATTCCACAAAATAGTCGGATCGATTTCGTCGCTCGGAATGGAAGCGTACCAGTTGTAAGCTCGGGGCATGTCATTGCACAACATGCAAACGTGAGCCAGCCCGATTCGGCTCCGTACTGTTCGACGATGCTCGTTTTCGTATTGAAAGTCGTTGCCTGCCTCCGTGTACTTCTGGGGGTCATGCAGTCTGGCGAGTCCGCGATAAAAATAGGCGTCCCACATCTGGGGACCGCTTTCCAGCGCGTGGGTGAAACACTCTTCGGCCGCGGCGAAGTTCCCCTTGTGATAGGCATCGATTCCATCCTTCATCCACCGTTGCTCAACCGGAGAGAGTAGCGCCAGGTGCGTGCCGTATGCACCGGCGGCAAGGAGGGTAGTGACGCCGGCTGCGAGCAGCGATCGACGATGGATCCGAGTCCATCGTTGTAGAGTGTGTCTCCGTCGACAGCTGATCGATAACGCGTCCGCCACGACACGCATGGACTCTGGGCGATCTGCCGCTTCGAAAGCCAAACAATGTCGAATGAGTTGTACCGTGTGTGTGTCGAGCTCCGGTACGTACCGTCGGATGTCTGGCGGTCCCTGTTGGATTGATTTCATCAATCTGGCACAGGCCATCTCCGCTGTCTCACCGGATTCCATTCCGCCAAATGGGAGCTTGCCACTGAGCATCTCATACAACGCGACGCCAAAAGAGAATATGTCAGCACGGTGATTGACATGCGGAGCTTTCTGATCCCCCGAGTCCCGATACCGCCGCAATTGCTCGGGAGGCATGTACGGCAATGTCCCGCCGACAACATCCAGGTTCAATTGGCGATTCTGGGATAGGTTGAAGTCCAATAACCGCGCTCGTCCTTCGGACGTTAGCAAGACGTTCGAAGGCTTGATGTCCCCGTGGACAATTCCCTTGCCGTGTGCGTGCCACAACGCGTCGGCCAATCCACAGAACATCTTGAGGATGGCGTCCACATACCGACCTCGATAGTCGATCTGCTCGACGTGCTCGTCCGTGACGTAACAGTCGAAGGGCTGCCAGTCACGCCGGGCTGTTTTTAGAATGGCACTCGCCGAGGTTGGCCGCTGACCATTGGGGAATGCGTAATGCAACAGGTGAAACAGCGTGTTTCGTCCCAAGAATGGCATACATAAACAGGTCAGCTTCGTCGCCGGATCGATTGCCACGGAATTCAAGCGGACAATATTGGGATGATTGAGACTTCCCAGTGTCTTCCCTTCATTCTCGCCACAATACGCCATCTTCACGACGACTTGCCGGTCACCAGCCGCACGCTCATGGCAAAGATAGACACGTGCGAACGTGCCAAATCCCAACAACTCACGAATCTGAAACCCTAGCAAATCGTCACCGGGTTGAGGCCATTTGACCGATAACGGATTAAACGGCACGTCCGCGGTCCGACTAAAACAGTCGTGGACGTTAAGTAGTTTCACCAACGAATGACGAAAATGGCTGTCATATTCCCGGAACTTGTTGCAGAAGCTTTCTAGAGCAACCGGCGTCCCGCCACCTGCCAGTAAGCAATACTCTTCGTACGCAAGGTCCAGCAACAAAGAGTGATGTTCGCGGAATGCCGGATTCTGTCGTATGAACTCGATGGCGTTCGGATTCCCTTCGTCACGCCACTTTTGTTTGACCCAGGACGCTTGCCGATGCAGTTGTGCCACGACGTTGGTAGTGCTTCCTGACATTTCGGGCCAAGTGTCCGCGCTTACACTTGGTCTATTCATGGCATACTTCCCATTCGTCCAATGATGTGTCCTAATCCTCAGACCGTCGAATTCGCGCCGCGATCGCCCCTAGCTTGCGGCGGAAGGCGCGTGACGTCAGCCCCAACGACTCGCGGATCTCGCGCACTGAAATGCCATGCAAGCGTCCGCGTAGAATTGCCTGTTCGTCCGCCGAACCCTGTCGGATCATCTCCCCATAGCTCTCGACCGCCACAGCGATCTCGCTGGGTGTCGCCGCATCGGATACCACCGCCTTGTCTTCTCCCATCGCCTGCCGTTGCTCAAGCGACTCTTCGCGACGGATGTCGCGCTTCTGCATCGAATAGTTGCGATAGTAGGCACTGGCAATCTTCGTCTGCAACATTCCCATCAACAAGTTCTGAAACTGATATGGATCCTCAATGTTTGCCAATCGATCCGGTTGGCGAAAGAAACTTGCCCAGACAATTTGGACGAAATCTTCCGATTCCAGCCGTCGCCGCAACTGCGTACTGATCCGTCGTCGGACGACCCGCCGAAGCTGCCTGCCGTAATGCTCAATCAAATGCCGCAATGCCGGCTCCGAACCCTGTCGCGCGAGCTCCAAGAGCTCTTTGAATTCGCTGAATTCCTCAACCATGCACATACCTCTCAGGCCAACAGGGCGAAAAGCGCGCTTGTACCATCGTCTCCCCCGTCGGGATTTGTCTACCTGCCGTGCACCACAATGTCGGTCGTGTTACTCCGAACTCCCTGATTTGCTTCCCATGCCTCCGTCATTGCGGTCGGAAAGCTGACGGTGCGTTTGTTCGTCAATGTCATATCCAATCGCCCGGACCGACCCGTCACACATCACAACAAACCAGCACGTCGGATGCGCACTTCCAAACACGAGACGTTCATTCCCGCCCACACCATCGCGCATTGGCAACCAATTGTTTGACGTGCCTACGATGCTGTTACCCGCTGCCCGCGCATTCGATAATCCAAACCCCGCATACATCGATTCACAGTCCCCGTTGCCGTTGCCCGTTTCATATTGCTCCGAATCAAGGTACTTTTCACCCACCAGATAGGTTTTGGATAGTCCGTCCGTTACGTGCCGATCACTCACCTCGCTTTGGATAAAAAACATCCCGTTGCTGTAACTGCGATTCTCCGCCGGACGAACTGACAGTCCTTCACTCGTTGCCATGACATTGAAGTATCGGCTGCCCATGCTACCGGCATAGTCGCCGCGCCCCGCCACAGTGATCAACAATTTGCCCCTTAGCGGAAATGGCGAATCGCAATTCATATCGTTGTGAGCCACCGGATACGCCCGCACCCCACGACGTGATGGACAGATCACCACACTCAACGGCTGGGCCAATCGGCGTGCGATCAAACGATGCGACTCATCCGTCTCCTCGCCCCCTAACGCATATTGCGACGTTTCCGCCAAATACGGCAGCGAACTATACAGCCATCCCCCCGGCTGGGACGAACCAAAGCCACCCTTCTGCACGCCAACCCAACCCGGCCACCCCCCGCTGGGAAAAATACCATGACTCGTAAGGTGACCCTGTGCCGCAGTCCCTATCTGCCGCAAATTGTTTTGGCACTGCACCCGCCGTGCCGCCTCACGACCCTGCACCAATGCCGACATCATCAAGGCCAATAACATACCTGAGATCGCCAACACAATCAGCAGCTCGATGAATGTAAACCCTCTAAAGTGGCGACGACGGAGAGGGATTTGACGCTTCATATTGGCGGCTCCTGAGAGGTGGATTCTACCATCCGCTCGTAGAATTCCCAATCTCGTACCCGTGTTTCTCCACCTCGTTTCCGGTCATTGCCATCCGATGCACGACCTGACGCACGACCCGAGCACGAACTGAAAGTTCCCCTCTGGCTGACAGAAATCGTCAAAGCAATCCGTGTGGGCGGGCAAATCGCCGTGCGAACATGACACTGGTCCCGCTGCTGCCCCGCACTCACAACCTAATGTCCCATAAGGAGTTGCGGCAATGCGAGATTTGTTTGCGTCGCGTGTTCTGCACACGTTTCGGGACAAAGGGCCCCCGTAGCCAACGGTCCGCCAAGCTCACCCCCCCATTTTGATGGGTTATACACTGAATCGGATGTTGATGATGTCGCCGTCTTGAATCACGTAGTCCTTCGGTTCCTGGCGAACGAGTCCGGCGGCTTTCAATTCGCGTTCGCTTCCCAATCGGACGAGATCCTCACAATTCATCACTTCAGCGCGAATGAACCCACGAGCCAAGTCGGAATGGATCCCATCGGCTGCCTCCAGCGCCGTGCCTCCCCTGCGAATCATCCAGGTGCGGACTTCCTTTTCACCGGCGGTAAAAAAGAGCATTTGACCAGACGCCGACATGATCGAGCGAATTAACGCATCGCGATCGACGGTTGCACCTCCCATCTCGTTACGGAACTCGTCGCGTTCTTCCGGTGCCATGCGCAGCAATTCTGTTTCTAAACCGACTGGAACGCCGATAATCGGAAGTGAATCCGTACTCGTCGACTGAAATCTCGCAAGATCGGTGTCGTCGTCGGCAACGTTGACGATGGCCAATCGCGGTTTTTCGGTAAGTAAACAGAACGAGCGGATTGCCTTTTGCTGTTCTTCATTGAGCGTCATTTCCGTTAGCGGTCGTCCTGATTCCAGGTGGGAGAGGATCGGGTCGATTGCTTTGAGTTCAACTTCTTGCTCTCCGCGATTAGGTCGCGGTTTCTTCAAGGCCTCGCGCAATCGCTCGACGCGATTGGTGACGACTTCCAAGTCGGCCATGAGTAGGTCTTCGGCGAAGCTGTTCAGGTCGGTCAATGGATCACGACCGGCGAAACCAGGGATGACGAATACGAGACAACCGGCTTCACGAATCAACGCCAAGCGCGCGGCGTTGCCGCTGTGATCACGAGCCAGGCCTGGGGTGTCGACCAGTTCCAGCGCTGCCATGGTGATCTTTTTCGGATGATAGATCTCGCACAATTGGGCGACCCGCGGCTCGGGAACCGTGGCCATGGCGTTTTGCGACGTGTGAGCTTGGGCCGGGTCGGCGGTAACGCCAGTGAGCCATTCAAATAAGGTACTCTTTCCGGAACCCTGGTAGCCAACTAAACCGATTTTCATTGCAGATACCTATGACGTATTTTGCTATTAATCTTTGTCTCGGAATGCCTTGTGTTTGGCCACCCGTTGTTATTTAGCGACTAGCAGGCCGACCCGCAAGACTAGCCGACTGCATGTGACTGCCGTTGTCCAGTTTTTTTCGATCTGGTACGTTGCATTTCGATCTGGAATGTGTTCACAGTCTATTTGGCGGGGAAAACGTTGAGGAGTGGTCGTTATGAGCAGCGATTTTGTCGATACGGGCTTTCAACCCGAACCTCCCCCGACCAAGAAAAGCATGTGGCCCACATGCCTGATCGGCTGTGGCGTGACGGGTTTCCTTGGGTTATTGATTTGTGGCGGAGTAATCTTCTACGTCACGCGCAACGCTTCGCAATTGATGGCCAGCGGAGCGAGAATGATCGTGGTATCGGCCGTGAATCAATCGGAATTGCCCGAACAAGAAAAACAGGCGATCATCGCCCAGGTTGACCGACTGCACAATGCATTCCAGTCGGGCGAGATCGACCAAGCGGATCTGGAGCGCGCGTTCAACGAATTGGCTGATTCGCCGCTAATAAGTTTGGCTGTCGTCGAGGCGGTTCGCGCGAAATACCTTGATTCCTCTGGGTTGGAGGCCGACGAGAAGACGCAGGCCGAACGGACGCTCAAGCGTGTCTGTCGCGGCGTGATGGACAACTCGATCGACATTAACGACGTAGAGACCGCATTGGAGCCGATTGCCAACCGGCGTGAGGACGGCGGGTTAAACTTGAAGCAACACGTGACTGACGAAGAACTGCGAGAGTTTCTCGCCGAATGTCGCCGTCTGGCGGATGACGCGAATGTGCCAGACGAAGATATCGAGTTCAGTATTTCGGCCGAGGTCAAGCGGATCGTGGACGTAGCGCTGCAGGGTGACGGGAGCGACGCCGGGAGTGGCGCTGCGGGAGGCCTGGAGATTGAATTGCCTGGCGAGTCGGAATGGGATCCGGCGCCTGCGGACGCGAACTCCGAAAACTAGATATTCGCGCCCAGCGAGATTCCGGGGGCTGGCAACGTGCTATTCCCCATCAGGAAGGCATCGATGGCACGCGCGGCCCCGCGTCCTTCGTTGATCGCCCAGACGACCAGCGATTGTCCGCGTCGGCAGTCGCCGGCGGCGAATACTCGTTCCACGCTTGTCGCAAAACTGCCGTGTTCGGCCTTGAACGTCTCCCAGTTTCCACGAGGGCGACAGGTTTCGACTCCTAGCGCTTCGGCAACGCCCTTTTCCGGCCCCACGAAGCCGGTGGCGAGCAACACCAGGTCAGCGGGCCATTCCTTTTCGCTGCCTGCTACCTCGCTGAACGGCGCGCGTCCTGCGGGCTTCGACCAGTCGACCTGCACCGTTTGAACGGCACGGACTCGTCCCTTGTCGTCTGATAGAAAGGCTTTCGTCAGCACCGAATAACAACGCGGATCATCTCCCCATTTCGCTTTGGCTTCCGCGTGCGAGTAGTCGGTGCGATGAATCCGCGGCCATTCGGGCCATGGATTGTTCAGCGCTCGATCGACCGGTGGTCTGTCGAGCAACTCGAAATTCACGACGCTCGCACACCCATGTCGCAGGGACGTGCCAATGCAGTCTGCCCCCGTATCGCCACCGCCGATCACGACCACATGCTTGTCTTTTGCGGAAGTATATTGGCCATCGCTGAGGTTCGAATCGAGCAGGCTCTTGGTGTTCCGCGTGAGAAAATCCATTGCCAAATAGACTCCCTTCAAGTCCCGGCCCGGACAGTCTCGCGTCGGGTCGAACGGTTGGGTTGCTCCGGTCGCCAACAACAGCACGTCGTTCCGTTCCAGCAGGTCGCGAGGGTCGAGGAATTGCACGTCGCATCCACCTTCCTGCATGATCTGCGTCATGTGGCCAGACGGGAACGATTCCCGCGAACCGACGTGGGTATTGGTGACAAATACAACCCCTTCTTCACGCAGCAGATTGATCCGACGCTCAACGACGTGTTTGTCGAGCTTCATATTGGGAATACCGTACATCAACAGGCCACCGATGCGGTCTGCCCGCTCGTAAACCGTGACTGCATGTCCGACGCGAATCAACTGAGCTGCGGCCGCTAATCCGGCCGGTCCCGATCCGACGATCGCGACGCGCTTGTTGGTGCTGCGAGCGGGCGGTTGCGCTGTGACCCAGCCCTCGGCAAAGCCGCGGTCAATGATGGCATTTTCGATGTTCTTGATCGTAACGGGCGGATCCGTGATTCCCAAAACACACGCGCCCTCACATGGAGCCGGGCACGCACGCCCTGTAAACTCGGGGAAATTGTTCGTCTTGTGCAATCGATCCAACGCTTCACGCCAGCGACCATGGTATACCAGGTCATTCCATTCCGGGATCAAGTTATCGATCGGGCAACCGGTGCTCGACTGGCAAAACGGTACGCCGCAATCCATGCATCGCGCGCCCTGCGTGCGTAGCTGACTTTCTTCCGGTTCCGTGTAGATTTCGTCAAAGTCCGCCAACCGTGCTAACGGGTCGCGATACGGCACCGTCTGTCGCGCGAATTCCTTGAATCCAGTCGGTTTACCCATCAGTACAACTCTCCCTCAGGCGTCGAATGCTCTTGCTGTTCTTCTAATTCTCAATTCTTGACTTGTGACTTCGTTTCGCAAGCGGCGTTCGATCGAGACCGCCGTCTGTCGCTACGAATGCGATGTCTCCATCTCGCGAGGAAGTTTTCGGCGTTCCTGCAACACCTTCTTGAACTCGCGTGGCATCACCTTCACGAATTGTGCGAGTGACTCGGGCCAGTCATTAAGCACCTTTTCGGCGACTGTCGAGCCTGTCAACTGCTGATGCATCTGCAGGAGCTCGCGCAACTCTTCAATGTCCTCGGGTGCTTCCACGGCTTCCAATTCAACCAACTCCAAATTGCACCGTAG
>JAGQPD010000700.1 GCA_020426865.1 Planctomycetales bacterium | reverse complement strand
TCCACGCCGGCGACGGCAACATCCATCCGATCCTGCTGTTCGATGAACGAAACAGGGAGCAAGTAAAAAGGGTGCTCGAAGCCAGTGAAGAAATCTTGCAGGCCTGCCTCGATTGCGGCGGCAGCGTGACTGGCGAACACGGGATCGGCGTCGAGAAGATCGATTTCATGGCGAAGATGTTTCAACCACACGACCTGACGATGATGAAGCGGTTGCGTGAAGCGTTTAATCCAGACAATGTCCTTAGCCCGGCAAAGATGTTGCCGATGGCTGGCGCCTGTGGAATGGAGAGACGACATCCCGGCAGGAGGGCCGCCTTATGAATCGGACGCCCGCTCAGCCCCTGTCGATGTTGCCACTTGCCGAGACGTTCGAGCCGCGCGACCTCGAAACGTTGATTGGCGTGCTGCAGGATCGCGAGCTCGAATCCATGCCGGTCTACATTATCGGTGGTGCCAACAGCCTCGATTACGGTTTGCCGGCGAAGAAACCCGGTGTTGGCCTTCAAATGACGGGTCTGAACCGAGTCATCGATCATCCAGTTGGTGACATGACAGTGACTGTCGAAGCAGGGCTGGCGCTGGATGCGTTGAATGCCCGACTGGCCGAACACGGTCAATGTGTCCCCTGGGACGTGCCAGCCCCGCACAGCGCGACAATTGGCGGGATCGTGGCGACCAACTGGAACGGCGCTCGGAGGCATGGGTATGGCACTGTCAGGGACTATGTGATTGGTATACAGGCCGTCGACGCGGCGGGAAACACCTTTCACGGCGGTGGTCGTGTCGTAAAAAACGTTGCCGGATACGACTTCTGTAAACTGCTTACCGGATCGATGGGAACTCTCGCGGTTATCACCCAAGTCACGCTGAAGGTCCGGCCGACGGCCCCCGAAAGCACGCTCGTCGGCACGATCTTGACCGACGACGTGACGCTCGAGCAAACACTTGAGTCCCTCGTCCATCTGGCGACCAAACCGGTCGCAGTGGAAGTGTTGCGGGGACCGTACTGGCGGAATGCCGAGTGGCTACGGAGCTTATGGCCCGATCATCACGACGATACGCTGTTGCTCGTCGGTTTGGAGGGAACCAAGCTGGAGGTGCAGTACATGAGCGAACACTTGCGTGAGCATTGGCGGGCACAGGGATTGGCTCGATTTGCTTCCGTCAGCGGTGCCGACGCCTGCCACGCGTGGCGCGGCCTAACGAATATGACCAGCGACGACAGCGGATCGCTCATTGTGAAGGCGACCATGGTCCCCAGTGCTGTCGTGGGGTTTACGCGTGTTGTTTCCGAGTTGGGGCTTGACTGCAGCGTGCAGGCAGATGCGGCAGATGGGGTCGTGTGGATTCACTTTCCAACGTTTCCGGCCGACGGGATTACTCGCAGCGTCATGGGAAAGCTTGTCCCATTGGCCGATGCGGCCGGCGGCGGCGTGATTATCGTTCGGAATCGTGATCAAATTGAAATGACGCGACAAAGCGTGTGGGGACCGATCGACATTCCGGTGTCGCTGATGGAAAAAGTGAAGGCGAAGTTCGATCCGCGCGGTCGGCTGAATCCCGGGAGATTCGTCTGCTGATGAATACAGAAGGCATCCAACATCTCGAGACAACCGGCCCGAGACGAGGCAATCCGGGGGCGGGAATTCCCTACGAGTTATTCTTGGACTGTGTCCATTGTGGCCTTTGCACGGCTTCCTGTCCCACCTATGTCGAATTGGGAAATGAAAACGATAGCCCGCGTGGACGCATCTATCTCATGCGTGCGGTGACAGACGGCCGGTTGCCCATGGATGACAGCGTTCGCCGGCACCTGGAGTTATGTTTGGATTGTCGCGCGTGCGAGTCGGCTTGTCCGTCCGGCGTGCAGTACGGTCGGTTGGTCGAACCATTTCGTGTCGCAATGGAGGAAGGGAGCGAAGGGACAGGAGGTGGGACGGACAAAACGGACGACTGGTTTTACCGCTGGATCCTTTTTGGCCTGTTTCCATATCGCGAAAAACTGCAGCGATCGCTTGGGCCGGCACGATGGTGGCAGCGAACTGGAATGCATCGGCTTGCGGAGGTAATGGGGCTTTATCGATTGCTACCCGATCGCTTGCAGCGACTCGTGACGATGTTGCCGCCGCTGGGGCGAGAGGTGGAGGAACTGCCCGATTTTCTGCCCGCAAAAGGGGAGCGGCGTGCCCGCGTGGCATTGTTCCTGGGATGCGTCGGAGATGGATTATTCCGACCGACAAATTGGGCCACCGCGCGCGTATTGCAGGAGAACGGCTGCGATGTACTCGTCCCGCAGACGCAAGCATGTTGCGGTGCCATCCACTTACATGCTGGGCAGAGCGAACCGGCGAGAAAATTTGCCGATATCAACGTACATGAATTTCCATTGGGAGACGTTGATGCCGTAGTGACAAATATTGCTGGTTGCGGTGCGATGTTGAAGGATTACGGTCATCATTGGCACGACGATCATGCCGTCTCACGCCAGCGGTTTGCTGACAAGGTCCGCGACGTCCATGAGTTTCTCGACGACCTGGGAATAGTGCCGCCGCGTGGTCCGATTCCCTTGAAGGCCACGTATCATGATGCCTGTCACTTGGCACACGCACAGAAAATCCGCGAAGCGCCGCGACGGCTGTTATCGCGGATTCCCGAGCTGACGATTATCGATCTTCCGGAAAGTGAGCTTTGTTGTGGCGCGGCCGGGACTTACAACCTGACCGAACCGGAGATGTCGGCGCGATTGAGCCGCCGAAAGTTGGACAACATTCTTGCCACTGGTGCCCGCGCGGTGATTGCGGCCAATGCGGGTTGCATCCTGCAAATCGCACGCGAAGCGCGGATGCGTCGGCATACGTTGCCCGTGGTGCATCCCATTGAATTGTTGGACTTGAGTTATCAGCAAAAACGCTTCGAAACTTGATGAGCTTCAATAACAGATTCGAGGAAGTGAGTGTACTAGAGTGGGAGGTGAAGGACTGCGACATAGCCGCTTGCGCCGAGCATTGGTGATCGTCTTGCGTGTGGATGCTGCGGTATTGATGCTGGCAGCTCTACCGGCGTGCATGCCTTTCTCGTGGATGGAGCAAACGAATCACTGGCTAGGACTTGCTCCTCTTCCGGCAACTCCGCTTAGCGGTTATCTGACTCGCTCCCTGTCGATTATGTACGCGATGCACGGCGCACTTCAATGGATGATCGCTGGCGATGTCGTGCGCTACGCACCGTTAGTCGGCCGATTGGGTTTTCTGGCCGCGACGTTCGGTGCTACGATGCTGGCGATTGACGCCGCGGCAGGTATGCCGTGGTGGTGGACGCTAGTCGAAGGGCCCGGTATCGTGCTGCTGGGGTGCTTCATCATTATCTTGCACCGGATGTCAGGATTGGAGAACATTGGTCGATAGCCGCGGGGCCTGCTGATCAAGCGATGATATCGCGAACGACCTGACCTTCTACATCGGTTAACCGGAAATCACGACCGGCATAGCGATAGGTCAGTCGTTCGTGATCAAATCCCAACAGGTGTAAGATGGTCGCGTGCAAGTCATGGACGCTGACTGGATTCTCGGCAGCCTTGAATCCAAATTCGTCCGTTGCTCCGTAGACTGTTCCTCCGCGGACACCTCCGCCGGCCATCCAGACGGTGAAGCAACGCGGGTGGTGGTCGCGTCCGTAGTTTTGCGGAGTGAGGTTGCCCTGGCAGTAGACGGTGCGACCGAACTCGCCGCCCCAAACCACCAGCGTCTCGTCCAGCAGTCCGCGTTGACGCAGGTCCTTGAGCAAAGCCGCGCAGCCACGGTCGATGTCCTTGCACTGGGACTCGTGCTCGCGAGGCAGGTTGCCGTGGGCATCCCAGCCGCGATGGAAGATCTGGATGTTGCGGACGCCGCGCTCGACCAGCCGTCGCGCATTCAAGCAGCAGGCGGCGAACGAGCCCGGCTCCTGCAACTGGTCACCGTAGAGGTCGAGCGTCGCCTTGCTCTCCTGCGACCAGTCCATCAGCTCCGGGACGGACGACTGCATGCGGTACGCCAGCTCATGCTGACGGATTCTTGACAGCACTTCCGGATCGCCGAATTGACGGTGCTGCGCCGCGTTGATGGCCTCTAACGCATCCAGTTGGGCGCGGCGGTCGCCAGGCCGAACGCCGCCGGGGTTGCTCAAGTACAGCACGGGATCGCCCTGGCTGCGGATCAGCATTCCCTGGTGCTAAGCCGGCATGAATCCGGTGCCCCACAGCCGATTGAAGAGGCTTTGCTCCGCGAAGCTCGTCTTGGCGTGCATCACGACATAGTGCGGCAGATCCTCGTTCATGCTCCCCAAGCCGTAGCTAAGCCAGGCGCCCAAGCTGGGACGGCCCGGGACCTGCGCGCCGGTCTGGATATAGGTGATGGCGGGGTCGTGGTTGAT
>JAGQPD010000699.1 GCA_020426865.1 Planctomycetales bacterium | reverse complement strand
GTGTTATGGCGTGCGGCCACTGTTCGGGTGCTTGTGGTTTGCTCAACGGCCGGGGGATCGGCCGGAGCTATTTACGTTCCTGCCCAAGGCGAATCCACAAAGGCCATGCCGCGACAGTGTGTAGTCAGCAGATTTGCTCGGCCGGAAACGTCAGCAATAAATGCAGAAGCCGTTTCGTTCCGCGACAGCGATGCTTGATGGTTCGAGGTATCAAGCATTAGGGCATCGCGCTGGGGCAAGTTATTGTATCGGTCCAACGGCGGTTGTTTTAAGGGGCATCTGTCGCTAGGCTGCAATAGCGAAAAAAACCACTTTGCCTCCCATAGGCGGGCATCGGTTGTCAGACTACACGGAGCGTCATTTTTCGATGGGATATCGATCGTTAAGAGATTGCGTCGCAGACCTGGAACGTGCGGGACAGCTTGTCCGTTTGACGACCGAGGTAGACGCTCGGCTGGAAGCAGCGGAGATTCATCGTCGAGTCTTCGCGTCCGGTGGTCCCGCCGTGTTGTTTGAAAATGTTCGCGGTTGCCAGTTTCCTATGGTATCGAATCTGTTTGGCTCGATGGAGCGAGTTCGCTACATTTTTCGTGACACGTTGCAGCGAGTTCAGGATCTTGTTGCGCTGAAGCTTGATCCTGGAGCGGCAGTTCGAAACCCAATCCGCTATGCCAGGACGCCGTTTGCTGCCATGTCCATGCTGCCGCGAGTGTGCCGCACAGGTCCCGTCCTGAAGAATTCAACAACGGTCTCCCGCTTGCCCTATCTGCAATCCTGGCCGGACGATGGCGGGCCATTCGTCACGTTACCGGCCGTTTATACCGAAGACGTCACGTCGCCGGGCTGGAATCACTCGAATCTGGGAATGTATCGCATCCAATTGTCGGGGAATCGATACGTTACGGACAAAGATATCGGCTTGCACTATCAGTTGCATCGCGGGATAGGCATTCACCATTCGATTGCTGTACGGACGAAGCAACCGTTTCGAGTGAATGTGTTTATCGGGGGAAGCCCGGCGATGACGGTATCGGCCGTAATGCCACTTCCCGAAGGGATGCCGGAAGTGTCGTTTGCTGGTGCTTTGGCCGGCCACCGCATCCCGTTGATCCGACGCGGTGACGGGCCTGCTATCTATGCCGATGCGGACTTTTGCATCAGTGGAACCGTTGATCCCGATCGATTGCTTCCGGAGGGTCCCTTTGGCGACCACTTGGGATACTATAGTCTTATGCACGACTTTCCCGTCCTGAAAGTTGACAAGGTGTGGCATCGCGATGGTGCCATCTGGCCGTTTACGGTTGTCGGCCGACCACCTCAAGAAGATACCATGTTTGGCACGTTGATACATGAAATTACAGGTCCCGTGATTCCCACGGTGGTACCAGGCGTGAAAGCAGTTCACGCGGTAGACGCGGCCGGCGTCCATCCGCTGATGTTGGCACTGGGAAGCGAACGCTATGTACCCTACGAAGCTCGGACGCAGCCGCGAGAGATTCTTACGCAGGCAAATGCCATCCTTGGACAGGGGCAGATGTCGTTGGCCAAATACCTTTGGATCGCCGCGCACGAGGACGACCCCTCACTGAACCTGCACGACATTCCCAGATTCTTCGCGCATGTACTATCGCGGGTCAATCTGCAACGCGACTTACATTTTCACACGTGCACGACGATCGACACACTTGATTATACCGGTGGAAAGCTGAATGAAGGCTCGAAGTTAGTCGTTGCCGCAGCAGGGCCCGTCATTCGCACCCTTCCCCACGCACTCCCCAGCAACCTGGAACTGCCGACAGGGTTTTCCGACCCCCGGTTGGCAATGCCCGGCGTGATGTGTATCACCGCCCCTAAGGCCACCGAAAACGACGATCAGCTGCAACGCTTTTGCCAGTATTACGACGCCCACGCATCAATCAATCAGTTCCCCATGCTCGTGCTGGTCGACGACAACATTTTCGCCACTCGCAATCTGAACAACTTTTTGTGGGTGACATTTACTCGCAGCGACCCTGCGGCAGATATTGACGGGATTGAACCCGAAGTGCGTCATAAGCATTGGGGATGCCGAGGGGCGATGGTGATTGACGCACGCAGCAAGCCGCATCATGCTCCACCGCTGGTCGAAGACCCGCAAGTCACGACAAAGGTCGATGCGATGGCGGCACAAGGCGGCCCGCTGGCCCGCTGGCTTTAGGTTCAAGGATGCAGTTCATGTTTGTACCGTCCTCGTGTCTTGCCGTCGTCGATGCCCAATGGCTGACGGCCGGCATCATCGTGCTGGTGGGACTTTGGATGGTGGCCCTGGGTGGCTGCGTTGGGAGCTTCCTGAACGTGGTCGCTTATCGGCTGCCACGGCGAATGGCCTTGTCCTACCCTCCGTCGCGGTGCCCGGTTTGCGGACACAGCATTCGAGCGCGCGACAATGTGCCAGTGCTGGGGTGGTTGTGGCTGCGAGGAAAGTGCCGCGATTGCGGCACAACTATTTCGGCAAGATACCCCGCCGTCGAGGCGATCACTGCGATGTCGTTTCTGTTGGTCGGAATCGCCGATATTCTTGGGCGTCCACGTGCGGCCCTGGACTCGATCCCCGGAAGCTCTCTCCTGACAACCTGGTCCACCTATCTGGTACATATCACGATCATCGCCACGATCATCACTCTAGCGTTATTGGAGCGGGACAAGCTGCGAGTGCCGCGTTCGCTACTGCTGGTTTCGTTGTCGCTCGTCGCGCTTTGGCAATGCGGCGTTCATGTGGGCAAAGCACCGTACGGCATGCCCCATTGGTCGCACGTCGTCAGCGGCTTACAGGAAACAGGCATCGGCGCCACGTGGGGAGCATTGCTCGGAATTGTCTTAGGCTTCCAATGGCCCGGCACCGACGGTGGATCGCACCGACGTGTTAGGTGCTTTGTCGCCTTTGTCGTGGCCGGGGCCGGCATCGGTCCGGCACCGATGGGAGCATTGGCGGCAGGTCAAGTCGTTTCCTACGGTTTGTGGTGTTGGTGGCGGTCTCGACACTCGTCCTGGATTCGCCCCGTTCCTAAATGGGCACCCTGGATGATCGCAAATGTACTACTTTTTTTTCTCTGTTTTCGATGCAAGGCATCCGGAA
>JAGQPD010000698.1 GCA_020426865.1 Planctomycetales bacterium | reverse complement strand
CAGGACATAGGCAAGCTGGAATTGTTTGCTCGCCGGCCGACACATCTCAACCTCGAATCCAGTGCGTCGAGCAACCGACACCAAGGTCGATCGTTGGAAATACCATAGATGGTCACGATGATAATGGTACCAAGCCGCTCCCATCCATCGCGCTCGCCGGCAACTCACATCGGGCGTCGTCAACAACAAGCATCCACCCGGACGCAGACACGCCAGCAGCTTGCCCAAAGCGGCCTCGGGATCGCGCACATGCTCGATTACGTCCGTGCAAGTCACCACATCGAACCGTTCGCGCGTCGCTGGTTCAAATGCCTCCCAAGTCCATTCAATCACACTTTCCGGCATTAGGTTGTTCGCTGTCGCCACGGCGAAAGGATTCATTTCAATACCCATCGCATCCCAACCGTGCTGGCGAGCGACCCATACCAAATCACCCAGGCCCGCGCCGACGTCCAACAATGTCGCCCCGTCATCTGGCGCCGGCGCGAACGCCAACAGATCCGCCGCTTGGGCGCGTTTCATGGATCGGTACGCTTCCGCCCCCGCCGCGTCGAATCCAAACGTAGCGAAATAGTCGTCCCCGTAGACCTCGGCCAACTCGCAGTCCGTTGGTTGCGGCCAGGCGAACCGCAAACCACAGTCGCGACAGCGCCAAAGCCAGGAGAGGCGACGCGGAAAAGCCAACTCACAATTCGTCGCATCGCAGATCAAACAACACGCGTCGCCACACACTCTTGCTTCGCGATCAAACCGGCGGCTAGCCGCGCCCACTCGCGTGATTCGCGCCGACTCGCGTACCGCTGGAGAATGAACATCCGAAACGGAGAGCGGGGAAGAGGTTGGATCGACCTTCATATAACACCTCTCCCCACTAAAAGAACCGATACCATCCAGCAAACAATGCCGAGTACGTGAATAACAGTGCGGCCATCATGGCCACCACGACCGCGCTGACCGGCGGCGCCGCTCGCCACAATAATTGCCCCATCACCAGATAGGCCGGAAACACCGACGCCGCGTAGCGCGCGTGCCCCATCATTACGGCGCGATAACTGTGTGTCAGATACGGAATCGCCAACAAGCCCGCGGCTAGAAGCAATTCGCGGCCGTTCAGCCACCGTTTCCAATACCCGATGCCCACCAGCACGCCACTCAGCAGAAAGTAAATCGGATTGGCGAATTCCAAACTAAACAGTGGGTTCACGCCGTGTTCATGCCGAGCCCAAAATGCCGTCGACGACGGCACATATTTTGACCAAAATGGTTCAAACGTGACGAGCGCCAACAAGTACTGGCCCCATGATTCGGGATGTCGAGTCACCCAATGCTGTTGCGTCTTCACGAATGCCAACGCGTCGCCGAATTCGACGTACTGATACACCATGTAGGCCACCAGGCCCCAACATCCTAGCGATAACACCAGCGGCGATCGCACAAGGAAACTCGTCGTGTTCGAGCGCCGTTGCCACAAGTACAGGGCCAATACGGGCAACAGCGCTACGCCGGTCGTGCGACAGGCGGTCGACAATCCCACAATCAGCGCGATGGTCCACGGTCGCCAACCCCGCTCCATCGCCCACAACACGGCCACCAATAACAGCAGAAATAGCGACTCCGTATATGCCATCCGAAAGAACATCGTCGTCGGCCACAACCCCAAAGCCAGCAGCACCCAATCCGACAATTCCACGGTCGTCTCGGCATATCGTCGTCGCACATAGTCGCACGTCAGGATGAACAACCCCATCAAACTCAAATGCGAAACGCCCACCAACGCGTACTCGGCTGGCCAGCCCGTCACCGCCACGACGCCTCGTCCCAACACGGGAAACAGCGGAAAGAAAGCCACCGAGGAAGGGCGATCGATGTTATATGAGTAATCATCGCGAACAATCTCCGCGTACCACACGCCATCCCAGTTAGCCAAGGCCATGGGAAACCCGGCGCCATTCCCCTTCGGATGCGAGCGTCGCGGCACGTACTCGACCCCAAACACCACGCCCACCAGCACGATCACCGTCGTCAAACAATACAGTGCCAAGCCAACCACCACACGGTCGCCCCAACCTCGCCAGATTTCGACATGGGCCGAGCCCGCCTTCAAAGGCAGTACCGCATCCTTCCGGGCCCGCGAATCCGAAGATGAACTGTCAGTCTCACTCACGACACGGCAATCATTCAGTTGGTCGATGGGAACTGGTTATTAATGGTGGCCTGCGGGCACCGCCATTGAATAGCAGTGAACGTATTGTATTGTCGACAATGGCTCGTTTTCGGGCACTTCTCCCGTGATCCGAATCCGCATCTTGAAAAAAACGCTCCATCGCCACATCTTCATAGGATCCACGAGTCAATTGAACGTGCATCCATTCAGGAGCGGAGATCTTCACCAACCTTGCCCGCGAATTCATATCGTACTGACAGGCAACTTTATGATCAAATGAGCGATCGGAACGCACGGAAACGATACGACTAGGACTATGGATCGAGAATGCCGGAAGAAACTCTAACTACGCTACCTAAATTATTAGCTAAGAAAAATGTGTGCTTATGCTCCGCCATCGTCGTTAGGCCAACGTCAAACACTCTTTCCTTGAGTGAGCATTTCATTGGGGCAGGCCCAACGTGATCCGCAGTATTGCCAATTCTTGCAGTCTGCCGAAACGTCCCATAAATGGCAACGACGGACAGGCAAGCCCCTGCTGTAGCTACGATCAGCGATTTGAGTATAACTCGACTCATTTACGAATCTCAAGGATCCTCACGCGAAGTAGAATCCACAGGCCAACCGACACGATGAATACCATTGCGACGACCACCATTGCGCTCCGTGCTCCGCCCGAGGGCGGCACGACTTCAAAGCCTGGAATATCCTTTTCAGTTACCGCTGACACGCCGAAAATATACTGCCGATCGTGTATTTTGTCTTCGATGCGGGCTCCGCGCGGAAGCCCCATTGACTCCAGTTGAAACTCGGACGGCGCGGGACGTTCGTCGCTGAATGAAACTAGCCGAATCGTACCTCTTTGAGTCGAGTAATATGCGTCGCCTCTTGCAATTGAGTCAGTGTCTTTCCGCTCCTCGATGATATAGGCCCCGGAGGGGATACGCCTATAACTAGCCTTCATATGATAGTAAGGCTGACTATCCGACACCTTCGTTGCAAACTCGGAAAGCTCTATCAAACCGTACCCAGATTCAGGTAGTACGACATACTCTCCCCGAAAGGCCGCGGAGTCAATAGACACAGCAAGGATAATGCTGCCATCTTTCACACGCGTCGCAGTGATGTTAGCGCGAGAATCATTTCGCCAATGCGGTATGGAACTTGCGATGTGAGGGGTCACGTCGCTCCATTGAACACGAGGGTGAAAGTAGGGGCGAGGCGAAAACTGTCGCTTGCGTATAACTGCACGATGCTCGAACGCCGGGTATTCAATTTCGGGGCCCAAGTCTTTCTGGTAAGCGATCACATATTCCGGTTTGTATATGGCAACCGAATCCTCGGAAGTTACTCGTAGCAGCGGGTATTCGAATACCACATCGAAACGTTGCTCGGATGTTGCCCCATGATTTGCTTTGGAGCCACCGCCAACCTCTGACTGAGTGGTGATCCAAGTATATGATGCACGGCCATGGGAGATAAGTTGCGCATTTGCCTCACATCCAGCGACGATTTCGTCAAGGATTAGCTGCAGATCGGCAGTTGGGCCGGGTTGTTGCCCAAGGGAGGTCGTCTGGCCGTGCCGTCCGAGGATTGCAACTTCGAATAGCAATGTCATTAGAAGGATCAGGTTGGCGTTGCGCATGAGCGACACTCCAGTATCGGCCGTAATGAGATTGACTATACTACAAGGTTGCGTCGCAATTATACGCCTGCAAATACATGCCGCATCGTTTGTTGCCTTCGGCCGCGAATAGTACGTTACCGCGGCACGAAACGACTTGTACCCTTTGAGAAAACGGCAAGATATAAGCGGGGCTGTTGCTAACGACCGAGGTCGGACGTCTTTTCGTGTGTAACGGTACCTATAGTCAAAGCAAACGAACGTGG
>JAGQPD010000697.1 GCA_020426865.1 Planctomycetales bacterium | reverse complement strand
AAAAAAAATTACAAGAAATGGTCTCCGTTACGGCCGTCAATAAAGAAAGAATATAAGGAACAGTTGCGTTGATCAAGGTGGACCAACCGTGACAGAACCAGGCGGCGAAAAGTCGGGCCCTTGGTCGTGGGTCCCCAGCTTGTATTTTGCTCAGGGGATCCCCTATATCATCGTGATGTCGGTAACCGTCGTGATGTACAAGCGGCTGGGCATGGCGAATGACAAGATTGCCGCCTACACGTCGCTACTTTATCTGCCGTGGGTGCTTAAGCCGCTATGGGGGCCGTTGATTGAACATGTAGGTGGCAAGCGGTCGTGGATCGTTGTGATGCAGTTGATTTCGGGGACTGCGCTGGTCGCGATGTCCTTGACGATTCCCTTGGCGACGTTCTGGATTCTGTCGCTGACGTTGTTGTGGGTAATCGCCATTGCGTCCGCCACACACGACATTGCCGCCGACGGCTTTTATCTGTTGGGACTTTCTTCCCACGACCAGGCGTGGTTTGTGGGGGTCCGGAATACGTGTTTTCGTTTGGCGATGATCGCCGGGCAGGGGGGGGTGGTGATCCTGGCTGGCGAGTTGGAAAAGTCGACGGCGTTGGGGACGACGGAATTCGAGGTCGTTGCCCGCCGTGACGATGTCGCCGTCGCGAATGTGGAACCGAGCGGGGCCGTTTTTACTGAATCTGCCGCAGAGGGGGCCCTGGTTGCGACCCCGGCCCGACGAACGTTGGGGCTGGCAAGAACGGATAGGACGACTGCTGCTCGCATCCTCGCGGAGGCGAACCGGTGGAATGGCCAGCACGGCTTCTACGACTATCACGACGAGCAGTCAGTGCCGCTCGATGAGGATGCGGATGACCCCACTGGAAATGTTGGCGTGATCTACGCGAAATGGATGAGGGATACGTCGAATCGAGAATCGATCGCGGTCAACATTGTGTCGGTTGGCGGAGACAAGAGCATCACGTTGAAGACGCCGGATCGCCTGGAGATCAATGCGTCGAACCGACACCTCCCGTTTGTGATGGTAGTGCAGCTGGACCGCCAGCTTGAACGCGAGGCAGCCGCCAGGTTCGAGATCAGGGCGGGGGACTTCAAACAGGCGTGGTCGTGGACGATGGGGATCGTAGGTGCGGTGTTCCTGACGTTGTGTGCATATCACTGGTGGGCCTTGCCACACGTGCCCGATCACCAAGGGGAACGTGGGACAGTGGGGCATGCATCAACGACATCGCTTTGGGGGACATTCTTCGATACGTTTTCCAGCTTTTTTGCCAAGCCCGGCATCGGTGTTGCGGTGGCGTTTGTACTTTGTTATCGCCTGGGAGAGGCACAGCTGGGAAAAATAGCCCCGCTGTTCATGTTGGACGCCCGCGAAGCTGGTGGTCTCGGTTTGACGACTGGACAGGTGGGATTTGTGTACGGAACCGTGGGGGTTCTGTGCCTGGTATTGGGAGGTGTATTAGGTGGCTTTGCCGCGGCCCAGCATGGATTGAAGAAATGGCTGTGGTGGATGGTGATTGCGATCAATCTGCCGAATTTCGCCTACGTTTTCTTGGCGTATTGCCAGCCGACGTCCTTTGTCGTGGTCAATGTGGCGATTGCGATCGAACAGTTTGGATATGGTTTCGGCTTCACCGCGATGATGTTGTATCTATTGTACGTTGCACGTGGCAAGCACGAGACGGCCCACTATGCGCTCGGGACGGGGCTGATGGCACTTGGGATGATGGTGCCGGGATATTTCAGTGGCGGCATCCAGCAGCGTGTGGGTTATCCCCTGTTTTTTGTTTGGGTGGTCGTGGCGACCATCCCGGCTTTTGTGTTGACTGCCTTGATACCCTTGGATCCGCAGTTCGGTTGCAAGGAGCATGCCAGATGACGCGAGTTTTGCGAGCTAAGGATGAAGAGGAATTGCGACGGCAGGTGGGGCAGTTGATGTTTCCCCGGATCGGCTCCAATCTTCCCCCGGTCAGGACCGTCGACGAGGATGCCGCCGCGATTGAAAAGCTCCTCATCGATTGCCCCATTGGCGGTTTGTGTTTATTCAATGGGAAGGGGGCCGATACGCGCGGTTCGCTGAAGCGATTGCAGCAGATCAGCGAGCATCCGTTGCTCGTGGCAACGGACATGGAACGGGGCGCGGGGCAGCAGATTGCTGGGGCAACATTGTTTCCGCATGCGATGGCCTTTAGTGCTATTGGCGAAGAGGCGGAAGAGCGGGTTGCCCTGTTTGCTCGTGTCGCGGCACGAGAGGCGCTAAGTTCCGGAGTTCAAATTGCCTTTGCCCCGGTGGCCGACGTGAATAGCAATCCGGCGAACCCAATTATTGCGACTCGCGCATTCGCGTCCGAACCCAACCTGGCGGCTCGATTGGTAGCTTCCTACATTCGCGGTGCCCACGAAGAAGGCTTATTGGTTACGGCAAAGCACTTTCCTGGTCACGGCGACACCGAACTGGATTCGCACGACGAGCTACCGATGGTGTTGCATGATGAGACGTCTTTGTGGCATCAAGAATTGGTGCCGTTTCAAGCAGCTATCGATGCGCAAGTTGATCTTGTGATGACCTCGCACGTCAGCTATCGGGCTTGGGATGACGACGGGCGACCGGCAACATTGTCCGCGAATATTCTGCGCGGACTTTTGCGGAAGCGGTTGCGATTTGTCGGTGCGGTCGTGTCGGATAGTCTGTTGATGGCTGGTGTGCGCGCCTGTGCCAATAGCGAGGGGGACCTCGCAGTTCGGGCGCTGCAATCGGGAGTGGACATCTTGTTGGATGTCCAGCGTCCATCTGAGGTGGTACGACATGTCGTCCAGGCCGTCGACGAAGGCCGGTTGGACGCCGACGATATTGCGTTATCGTGTCAACGAGTTGTCGACCTGCGTGAGAAGATGTTGAACCGCTTCGGCGAAGCCGTGTTCTATGCGCCTGATGAGATCGAGTGGAATGATGCGGTACTACCAGACGGAAATGTCCTTGCTCGGCAAGTGGCTCGAGAGGCGATTACGGTGATGACGCGTGAAGGGGAGTCGCCGCGGTTGTCCAGAGACGCGAATCTGGCGGTGATGATGTTGAAACCCAACCAGTCGCGGTGGGATCCGCCCGAACAGCCTCTGGCGGAATGCTTGCGTTGGTTTTGGCCGGAATTAAGGTACGGTGAATGGGGGCCAGAATCGCCCGATTCCGATGTCAAGCGTTGGACCGAAATGGCGGAACAAACCGACCAGTTGCTTGTCGCAATGATCGTCAAGCCAGCCGCCTGGCATCGGTTCGGTCTACTTTCTCAACAGCGGCAATGGCTGGTGCAAATGGCTCGGCGGCGACGCTTGTTGTTGGTGTCGTTGGGAGTCCCTGCGGCGCTGAATGGACTCGGCGGGGAGTCGGGCAACGCAATCGATGGGGAGATCACCAGGCTCTGCACGTACAGCGATGTGCCGGTCAGTCAGGAGATGTTCGCAAGATTTCTCGCGGGAGAATTCGTTTCATGACGTCCGACGGTGAGGATGAGGGTGGCGGGGATGAGGGTGGCTGTCAAGCGTCGAAGAGGCGAGGGCCATTTAGTTGGGGGAGCGCAATGTTTTATCCGAATTGCGCAACCCCCTGACGAAGCCTGCGAGTTACAACTAGGATGGAAGGCATGTTAGACAAGTTGACCACTGAAGCAAGCAATCCGGCCTCTGAGGCGTTGGACACGAAGTCGCCGCTGGAGATTGTACGTTTGATCAACGTCGAGGATGCGGGGGTTGCGGCTGCTGTTGGGCGGGTTACTCCGGCCGTAGCGCTGGCGATCGAGAAGGCGGTGGAGCGACTGCGGGCAGGTGGGCGTTTGGTTTACATTGGTGCCGGGACGTCGGGCCGGTTGGGCGTATTGGACGCTGCGGAGTGTCCGCCAACGTTTAGTGCGCCGCGAGGCCAAGTGGTCGGGATCATTGCCGGAGGTGCGGGGGCGATGACGGCGTCGGTGGAAGGGGCCGAGGATCGGCCGGAGTTGGCGGTGGAAGATCTTCGTGCCGTATCATTTAATGGCAACGATTTGTTGGTAGGAATCGCCACCAGTGGTCGCACGCCCTATGTCTTAGGAGCGTTGTCGTATGCCCGCAGCATCGGTGCCTACACGGTGGCAATCAGTTGCAATGATGACTGTCAGTTGAACGAGAGCGCCGACTTGGCGATTGTGCCAGTCGTGGGGCCCGAGGTGCTGAGCGGCTCGACGAGAATGAAGGCTGGCACGGCGACCAAGATGGTGCTCAATATGATTTCGACGGGCACGATGGTTTTGTTGGGAAAGACGTATGGCAACCTGATGGTGGATCTGCGTGCGACGAATAGCAAGCTAACGGAGCGGGCTCGGCGGATCGTCAAGACGCTTACCAGACTATCGGACACGGAGGCGAATGAACTACTACGGCGTTGCGATGGGGAGGTGAAAACAGCCATTGTCGTGCATCGTCAGGGAGCGACTCCGGAGATGGCTCGGCAAGCCCTGTCGCAGCATAATGGGCATTTGCGACGCGCGTTGGGAGAACGTCCTGACGGTGCTGATTGATGAATGAAATCGCGTCAGCCGGTTTTGAAAGTCTTACGATAAGCCAGCGGCGTCATGCCGTGTCGTTTGCGAAAGGCAACGCCGAATCGTGTGGCGTTTGCGAAACCGCAGGCGCTGGCAACCTCGGCGATCGACATTTCCGAGCGGGCCAGTAGGTCTTTACTTTTCTCTAGACGCACGCGGCGGATTTCTTCAGCCGGTGAGCGACCCAAATAACGCCGAAAACGGATTTCCAGGCTGCGACGGGAGACCGGGACTTCGTACAGAATATCGTCGACCACCAGGCCCTGTGTCGCGCGTGACTGTATCAGACGTAACGCATTGACGATGTTTTCGTCGTCAATCGAGAGGATGTCGGTCGACTGTCGACCAATGACTCCGATGGGTGGTATGCGGATGGGGGAATTCGGCGGCGCTTCCCCGTCCATGATGCGATTTAGCAGTTCCGCCGAATCATGCCCGATCCGTTGACTTGCCTCCAAGATGCTGCTCAGCGGCGGCGTCGATACGTCACACATTAGCTCATTGGATTCCCCCGCCAAAATAGCCACGTCGTCCGGAACGCGGACCTTGCTGACGAAGCAGATTTCTGTCAGTTGTCGAGCGCGTTGGGCATCAACCGCCAGTACCGCGATCGGCTTGGGGAGCGACGCTAACCAACGGCTGACGCGCCGCTGCTGTTCGTCCCAACTAATCTTGCGACCCGCCCGATAGCCCGGACGATAGTCCCAGTGAGTGTACCCCGCCATTTCGACTTCAGTCAAAAACGCGTCACCACGATCGTGTGAGTAGCGGCGATCCGGCGGCGCAAAATATGCGAACTGCGTGAATCCCCGGTCAAGCAAATGGCTCAGCGCCATCCTCGCACGCTCCACTTCATCGGTAACGACTGTGCCGACCCCCGGCAAGTCCTCGAACATGCTATCGACATTGACCGTCGGCAATGACTTCTCCAGAATCTGCTCCACCTGCAATCGACTGCTAATCCGCGCG
>JAGQPD010000696.1 GCA_020426865.1 Planctomycetales bacterium | reverse complement strand
CGATAGAACGAACGCCACCTCGAGCTTACTGTCCCAGGGCCGACGGCCCGACGCAATTGTGTTACGGTCCAGCGCCGGGATCGCAGTCATACTCGGCATCGCGGTACGCGTACTCGTCGTCGGTCCATCGTGGCCCGGACCGATTGCCTACTCGCCTGCCGCCCCGCGTGACTTTTCCTCGTTGTTGACGATGTCGGCGAGGATACTCAGGTTGGCCTGGATCCGGCGGGCCAGGCGGAAGACGGCGGTGAAGAGCACAATCGTGCCGAGGAAGAATTCCGTTAGTAGCACTTTCTCGCTTTCGGCATAGTTGAACAGCAGCACCAGCGTCAGGAAGGGGACGATCGCAGCCATCGTCAAGTACCACCAACAGACGCGTCCCAGCCACTGGAACAGTGGAACATCTTCGCGCGGTGGCAGCCCTGGAGCGACGAGCACGGGATACCAGAGCTCTGTCATTAAACCTGTCGCGCCAAAAAAAGGATAGCTTGCCGCCATCAGGCCACAGATCGACAACGAAATGACAAACTGCAGGAATTCCTCGATCGTCCACGGTCCGCCCAAGATCCAGATCACAATCGGATAGAGAAATCCGCCAATGATCCAAGCACTGATCGAGAGCATGGCCAACACATGCCCCATCTTCAACGCCCGCTGACGTACCTCCAGCGACGCAGATTGTTTCGCCTTTAACTTGGCGCGTGCCCGCAGATGCACGATGATGGGCTTGAGCAACGCCAGACCGATCACCAACCCTAACGGGTAAAGAACACTGTTGATAATCAAGACAACTTGCTGAAACGTCTCATAGTCTCCGCCCAGTTTTGCTCGCCACCGCTCTCGGTTGTAATGATAATTCATCACTCCTGCCAGAATGTTCGGCAACAGGACCGTAAGCACAACTGTCAGGACGGGAAATCTAGCGAAAACGCTGCGCGGCTTGTGTTGTGGTCGTGTCAGCAACTCGTAAGCGGTCGGGTTCTGACACAAGCGCAACTGCGTCGCCAATTCAGCGGCCGACTCAAAGCGGGCATCGCGATCGGGTGCCAAACACTTGACCAGCAACCGGCGAAGTGGTTGTTCCTCCCGCGGTGCACCCAGTACATCTTTTTCGCCGAGGCCAACCTTACGTCGCTCCGTCAGCCCGTTGATCGTGCTCACCCAATCCTCGCTCAGCTCCTCTCCGCCAAATGGTCGTGAACCGGTTAGCATTTCCCACAAGACGACGGCCAGGGAATACGTGTCGCAGCGACCGTCCAGACTATCCGGTTCGCGGGGGTGATCGGGATTGCAGGCCTCCAGTTGTTCGGGAGACATGTATGCCAAACTGCCCCCAAAATACGCCGCCGGTGAGGAATCGTGCAGCTTCGAACACGAGCTGATATTGAAATCGACTAGCTTAGGGAGCACGCTTTCGGACAACAGGATGTTGGCCGGTTTGATATCGCGATGCAGGACCCCCTGTCGATGAGCGTATTCGAGTGCCGATGCCAACTGGCTGCCTATCAAGCAGACGACGTTCGGCCACGACAGGTCCCGCAGCTGCATTCGCTGGACGGAATCACTCGACGGAATCACCCCCGTTTCATCCAGTAGCGAATCGACCGCTCGGATCAGTGCTCGGCCGTTCCACTGTTCGCGCGGAATCGCCCGCATCGCCGCCAACGCCTGATGGAGCGTTCCTCCCGGAACGTATTGCATGTAGAGCAAGCGCAGGTCGCGGTCGTCCAGTTTCCGGCGATCATAGACTCGCACAATATGCGGATGATCCAAACGTGACAGCGTCTGTGGTTCATTGCCCCGATCGCGTGAGAGTTTCAAGGCCACCAACCGCTGCATCGAGCGTTGGCGGGCCAGGAAGACGGCCCCAAACGCGCCTCGCCCCAATTCATTTAGCAAGTCGAAGTCGTCAAGCTGCTGCCCCGCATGGATATCGGTCGGGGGCCGGGAACCGAACGCCGAAGTCGTCACAAACGGTTCTTGGATGTTCAAGAGCCGTCGCAATGGTTCCTCCTGATCGGGAAACCTCTTGAAATACTCGTGCGGTGACAGTTGCGGATTCAACTGCCGACGGACATGAAACTCCTCGTAGATCAGATCCAACGGCGGTCCCTGTTCCCGTACCAGTTCCGGGTGCCGCTGCAAATAAAATTCAATCTGCCGTGGCTGACAGTTCCGTTGCCAACGCTGCTCGAGGTCGATCTTGATCAACTCGCCCAACAGCATTGTCCTCAGTGCGACCGGATGCTCCGGCAGATATTTCTGCATGTCGGGTGGCGCGTCGCTGGCCGTCTCCCATTCGTCCAGAAATGTCTCTACATGTTCGGCAACTCGCGACCAAAGCAGTTCGGAATCGGCGCTGGAAAGGGTGTTTTCATGGCGGAAGTCCATAACATTGCTCCCCTTTCTGCGCTTAGAGTTCGTCGACATCCGCGATACGTCACGGGGCGACTCTCCATGACCAGTAACAAAAGCAGTAACACAAGCAATCACAAAACCGATAACAACACCACGGCATCCGTCGCGTTACCATTTTGGAGTTTCCCTGACGAAACTGCAACGGCGACGAATTCCCAACGACGAATTCTGTTTGCTTGCCGGTCAGAAAAATCGGGAAATGGCCAGTGGCACAGCGAGCGGCAACCGGACACAATAGAGGGCGACCTTTCGGTACGAAGCCAACGACCATCCTGCGGACAAAGCGACGAAAGTGCACGATGAGTGAGCCATCATCGGAATTGGAACAACGAATCCGTCAACGCGACAGCGATGCGCTGGCCCAGTTCCTGGCCGACAACCAGGCACGCCTGCGGGCGTACATCGAATCGAACATGAGTGCGGCGCTACGGCAAAAGATCGACGCCGACGATCTGGTCCAGGAGACTGGCGTTGCCTGCCTGAAATCTCTCCCAGAAATCGACCTCGCTGAACGTGACTTGTTCGGTTGGCTCTGCCAGGTTGCTCAGCGGCGAATCATGGACGCGGGTCGAAAGTACATCAATTCCCAGAAACGTGCCGCCAAACGCGAGGTCCCGATCGACGCGGGCAGCAAATCGGGCACCGACCAGGCCGGCCTGATCAATCTGCTGGTTGCGAGCATCACTTCGCCGAGCCAAGCCTTTTCCCGCGACCAGCGTGAATTCAAACTGCTGGCCGCCATGCAAACGCTGCCGGAACAAAGCCAGGAGGTGATTCGGATGCGTTACGTGGAGGGTTTGCCGACGAAAGAAATCGCCGATCGCATTGGCAAGTCCGACGGGTCGGTCCGCGTGATGCTCACGCGGTGCCTGAAGAAACTCGAAGAGGCGTTGTCAAACATCGACGACTTGCATTGAGAGAATTGCAACAAGCCACCTCGCACAAGTCACGAGAGATAGCTTCCGGGAGGCGGTTCACATAATCTCGTCGATCAAGCTGGCACTTCCAGCGACACCGGTCAGTCGTTCGAATCGGCCACTAGTTTCAAACCCAAGGGCTTCATAGTCCAGCCCCAGAAGAGAAAGCAGAGTGGCATGAAGGTCGCGAAATGCCAGGGGGCGTTCCACGGCCATCAGCCCCAATTCGTCAGTGGCACCGATGCGCCCCGGAGGGATATTTCCACCTGCCAGCCAAATCGTAAAACCGGCCGCATTGTGCTGGCGGCCTTTGTCCCCCTGCATCATCGGCGTTCGACCGAATTCGCTGGCACAGAGAACGATCGTCGAATCCAACAATCCGCGCTGTTGCAGGTCCGCAACAAGTGCCGCCATCGGTTGGTCGGTCCAGCGTGCACGCGGTACGTGGTTCTTCGTCAGCTGGCTATGTGCGTCCCAACCATCTTTGTCGGGCATATCATACAGCTGAACAAACCGCACACCTCGTTCGACCAGTCTGCGTGCCAACAGGCATTTTCGGCCGAACTTCGCCGTGCGATCGTCGGTGTGGTTCAGACCATACGCGGAGGTCGTTGACACGGTTTCGTCAGAAAAGTTCGCAACCTCCAAACCTGCCGACTGCATGCGATAGGCCAATTCGTAACTTGCGATCCGAGCATCAAGCTCCGGGTTGCCATCGCGCGGGGCACGATGTTGCAGGTTCAACTCACGCAGTAAATCCAACGATGCCCGCTGTCCATCGGCGAACTGCGATGGCGGTGTCAGGTTACGAACAAGCGGTCCTGTCTCCTGCAATCGGGTTGGTTGGAATGCCGGCGGCAAGAAGCCGTTGGAATAGTTCGCAGCTCCCCCCAACGGACCAGCGTCGAACAAGACGACGTAGCCGGGAAGGTTTTCATTCTCACTACCCAGCCCGTACGTTACCCAGGAACCAAGACTGGCCTTACCCGGTCGAATTTCGCCAGTGTGCAATTGATAGCTGGCCGGCGCATGGTTGTTCGATTCGGCCTGCAGCGAATGGATAAAACACAAACGGTCGACTTGCTTGGCGAGATTGGGCCACAACTGGCTGATGTGGATCCCCATCTCGCCATGTCGGGAAAACGAAAACGGGCTGGCCATCAGTTTGTCTTCGCATCCGTGAAACACGTTGGCATGACGCGTTGATTCGACGGCTTGCCGAATCGACTTCGGCACCGGCTGGCCGTTCAGCTTTTGCAGCTCGGGCTTGAAGTCGAACGAATCAATGTGCGACGGACCACCAACCAGAAAGAGGAAGATCACCGATTTTGCTTGCGGAGCAAACTGCGGGGTGCGCGGTGCCGTTGGCCGAAGCGGATCCATCGACGACGGCAACGTAGCAGCCTGCAATTCCAATTGCTGCAGCGCATGCCACGCAAATAACCCAAAGCCTCCACCGATCGAACTTAGGAAACGGCGGCGATCATGTCGCGGTGAGTCATCAACGAAACGTTTTTCCATACCGGTCATTTTAACTTGTCCGAGATACCAGTTCGAGAGTACTCGACGAATCTGCTTTAACGCCCGCCGGGCGTCAGGTATATTGTTAATGAAGTTCGTCCAGGCTATTGTCGAGAGTTGAGCATGGGGTCGTCAGACGCGAGACGCCAATTACGTTTGCCGGGATATGCCGGCTTGGTGCGGTTGCGTAAGGTTGTTTGCGCGACCACAGTTGACTTGTTGCGCATCGTCACGTTGCGCATCGTCACGTTGCGCATCGTCACGTTGCGCATCGTCACGTTGCGGCTTTGCGCGGGATTAACAATCGGATGGAGCGGTATCGCCCCCGCCGTGCTGGCCGAGCCGGCATCGACCGAGCCGGCATCGCATGATGATGTTGGCGAGCATGATGATGTTGGCGAGCATGATGATGTTGGCGAGCGTGAGCTGGATGCCTGGTCCGACATGGATCATCCGGTTCGTCGACAATTGGGAGCGGAGCGACTGGCACTGTGGTCGTTGCGTTGGGAGCGAGGCCAGGCGGTAGCGAACGATCGTCGATCGGGGACCAGTTCCGTCGACGCGATCTTGTTGCACGACCTACAACCGCGAGGTCGCGCGTTTTCCGATCGGGCGAACCGGCGAACGTTGGCGCGACGCGCATATTACACGCTCACAGGGCTACCGCCGACGCCGGAAGAGGTCCTGGCATTTGTCGCTGACGACCGAGATGACGCCTACGATCGGCTGGTGGATCGTCTATTGGATTCGCCATCATTTGGTCAGCATTGGGCGCGCATGTGGTTGGATGTCGTGCGTTACAGCGACAGCAATGGATTTGACTGGGACGAGTTTCGTCCGCAGGCGTGGCGATATCGCGACTATGTGATTCGCAGCTTTAATCAAGACAAGCCGCTGGACCGATTCATCGTCGAGCAGCTGGCGGGGGACGAGCTAATTGCCGGTCCGCCGACGACGCTTGCCGAACAAGACTGTTTGATCGCAACAGGATTCTTGCGAGTTGGACCTCAAGATAATTCTGCGTCATTGTTTAACGAGCAGGGCCGCGCTCGTGCGGAGTACCTGTTCGATCTGACAGAAACGACGGGAAGCGCGTTTCTCGCAATGACGATGTCGTGCTGTCGCTGTCACGATCACAAATTCGATCCGGTCCTGCAGGACGATTACTACCGCCTGCTCGCCTGCTTCTCAGGTGTGCAATACGCTGACGACCTGGCACTCGATCTGGCTGACCAACAAGCCGCGATCGCGAAGCACAATGCCTGCTTGGAGAGTGAAGCGGAAAAACTGCAGCGTCGACGCGACAATATTCTTCAGCAAGTACGTTCGAGGATCTCCCAAGAGCAGGGCGATGGCGAGGCGCCAAGTGACGAGCAAGTGTTGCAGGCTCGCAGCGAACAAGAACGTCAGGCATGTGAAGCGGTGGAGCGGGAACTTGACGAACTTAATAAGCAGAGAGAAGCGTACACCGTTGGCTTGTTGGCCATCGAGCAGAATGCTCCGATTTCACCGACTCACGTATTTGAGCAGGGCGATTATCGCTCTCCCATGCATGTCGTTCCTCCTGGCGTTCCATCGCTGTGGGAGCAGACGGATTTAGCAGTTCAACCGCCGCCGCGTGCCGAGTCCACGGGACGCCGTCTGGCATTGGCGAAATGGATTGCATCGGCGGAAAACCCACGAACAGCCCGTGTGTACGTCAACCGCGTTTGGCAGCAGGTGTTTGGTGAAGGGATCGTCGCGACCCCCAATGACTTTGGATGGTCGGGAGAGCGTCCCTCACATCCAGAATTACTCGATTGGCTCGCGTCGCAGTTCGTTGACCATGGCTGGTCGACGAAGCGGTTGTTGCGTCAGATTGTCATTAGCGACGTATTTTGCCAGAGGGCCATGACGCGCCCGCGCGGTCTGGAGAATCGCTTTACCGGATTTCCGTCGCGACGTTTGAGTGCCGAGCAGCTGCGGGATTCGCTATTGATGGTTTCGGGGTTGCTGACCGAAAAAGACGCGGGCCCGCCGGTTTGGCCAGATCTGCCAGCGGAAATCCTGCAGGCCAATCCCGCGTTTTTGGACGACAACGCGATGAAAACCAAGGGCTGGTATCCGTCCGCGGCACCTGAACAGCATGCCCGCAGCATCTTCGTTGTACAAAAACGGACCGTCCGCGTACCGTTTTTGGAGACGTTCGACTTGCCGGAAAACGTGGTGTCGTGTGGCCGGCGTGATGCGTCGAACGTACCGAATCAGGCGCTGTCGTTGATGAATTCTCCGCTGATGGAACAAGTGTCGACGGCCTTTGGCAAGCGCGTCGCGAACGAAGCCGGAACAGGTACGACGGACCAGGTCGAGCGAGCATTTCAATTGGCGTTCCAACGCCAACCGACCGATATCGAAGCGGTTTCGTGCCGTCGATTTTGCGAAAATTATAGCCTGCGGCAGCTTTGCCGCGTATTGCTCAACGTGAACGAATTCCTCTATCTCGAGTAGCTCACGGTGCCCGGTGACCAACCAGCCAGTTTTGGGGGATTTGGCGGGCGTGAAGCGCGGCAACACGTTGAAAATTCACATTTTATGTACTAGGCAAGAGCAAGACAGCTTATAATAATAACCGGCTCTACCTTTTACTAGATTTTAGCCGGCCGATGGAAGGATCGCATCATAATGTTGCACGGCTGTCCCCAGCCGTTACCAAAGTGACACGGCTGTCCTCAGCCGTATTCGTCGGATACCACGGAAATGCAAATCAACCAGCGGAGGACGGCTGGGTAACAATCCGTTTGACATGGTCAAAGTAAACGCGGATACATTCATTGAGATCGTGCGCCGGAGCGGGCTCGTTCCGTCCGATAGCTTTGCGCAATTCCTGGACCGGCTGGAAGCGTCCGGGTATTCCATCGACGAGGCCGACCCGGCAGATATTGCCCAGCGGTTGGTTGCCACCGAGTTGATCAACGAATGGCATGCACGGAATTTGCTGAAAGGCAAATACAAAGGATTCAAGCTCGGAAAGTACACGCTTCTTGGGCATATTGGATCAGGCGGGATGAGCAACGTGTTTTTGGCGCGCCATCCGGTAATGCACCGCTTGGTTGCGGTCAAGGTGTTGCCTAAGGGGAAGGTGTCCAATCCCAACTACCTCGAGCGTTTTCAGCGCGAGGCCCGGGCGGCGGCAGCCTTGGACCATCCGAATATTGTGCGGGCCTACGACATCGATCAGGACGGCAGCACGCACTATATCATTATGGAATACGTCGATGGCCGCGATTTCCAGCGGCTTGTCACCGAAGACGGACGGTTGGATGCGGAGACGGCTGCCGAGTACATCCGGCAAGTCGCCGTAGGGTTGGACCATGCGCACAGGTCGGGCCTGATTCACCGCGACATTAAGCCAGCAAATTGCCTGGTCGATAAATCGGGTGTCGTGAAGATCCTCGATATGGGGTTGGCGAAGTTTTCCGAAGAGAGCCTCGCGTCGATTAGCGCGGTCTACAACGATCGCGTCGTGGGAACCGCCGACTATCTAGCGCCGGAACAGGCTGTCAACAGTCAAACGGTCGATACGCGAGCCGACATCTATAGCTTGGGTTGCACGCTCTATTTTCTCTTGACTGGGCACCCACCATTTCCGACGGGGACGATCGCCGAACGATTGTTGAAGCATCAAAAGGATGAGCCGGTCAGTATTCGATCGGAACGTAACGATGTTCCGGCCACGTTGGTCGACATCTGTCAGAGGATGATGATCAAGTCACCGGAGCGACGAATTCAGACGGCTTCGTTGGTAATGGAAGAGCTGACCAATTGGTTGGCTGCCCGCGGCGTCAATGTCCCTGGTGCTCAACGCGAACCCAGTACGAGCGAATCGGGTGGCTTTCGACGATTGGGGAGATTTACGGCGTCGGGATTAACAACCGGTTCGTCGCCCGGTCGCCGTTCGGAGAGCCAGGAATCGACGAGCGACACGTCCAAGATGTCGGCACAAGATACGCGTTCGGTCAACGACAATCTCACGCTCGCACCCTTGGAAGACGAACGCGACAATTCCTCGAACTTGATCTCGGCGGGCGACAGCGACAGATCATCATCGTCGTCGAATTTGTCGTCTGGCCAGCCATCGAACTCGTCCATCCAGGATTACACGGAAACGCACGAAGGCCTGCGGCGGCTCCACGAAGAATTGCGGCGAGAAAACACGTCCAGCGGCCTGCTTGACAATCTCGTAGGAACAGGATTGGCCGACCCACCGTCGGCGAGCAACACGTCCTCGAAACGGCTCGTCCCGCCATCGCAGCTTGCCCGACGCGAAGGGATTCCCGTGTGGGTGTGGCTGGCCGTCGCGGCAGGGATCGCTTTGGGCCTGTTCCTGGTTATCGCACTGATTGTCTCGCTTAACTAGCGGCCGGTACTCTTCCGCTTGGCCAATCCCACCAACAGGATCCGCGAACACGCGGAGATGATCGCCAGCGGGATCCACATCCAAAGAAAATAGCAGATAAGCAGAATCAAGACGGAGGCCGCACGGCCGAATTTGATCACATTCGGCCCCTGGGTGAATTCGAATGATTCGGCCTGGATTAGCTCCGCGATTTGATCGACGGAACCTTGCAGTGCGGCCGGTTCCGTGACCAATCTTCCGACCTGCTTGAATACGGCAATTGATTGATAGACGCCGAACAGCAGCAAGAGGAAGACGCCAACAAGGCAAAAACCCCGCAGGAGATTGCCGATCGATTCCAGTACGCGGTCAGCATTTTCCGTCGGCGACATCGTTTCAGGCACATGGTCCATACGTGGCTCCCTTGATGACGGCTATTCGATACAAATGTAGGCCGATTGCTTCCCATTCTGGCATCCCGAGCGTTTTACTCGGTGTGGCAATACGGACGGTTGGTGGCTAAAATGTCTAGTAACCCACCCGGCAGCTTCCTGCAACTACTAGAGGCCAAACGAAAATGCACTCGCCCTGTCGATTTCGCTGGCATTCACGTCGGGTCGTTCGATCGCACGGTTGGTTACCTTATTTGTGGTCCGTATGGGTCGCCGCTATTGTAGCATATTTCTTTTTGGGGGCAGCCTTGCCGGCCCTTGCCGACGAACGAGAAGATGCCGAGTTCTTCGAACGGCACGTGCGTCCAATTCTCGTCAGCCGTTGCTTCGAATGCCATGGCCCCGATGTGAAGGAGCCGCGTGGGAATTTGCGGATGGGATCAAAAGAGGAGCTGCTGAAGGGCGGTGACACGGGTCCGTCGGTCGACCTTGACGAACCATTGCAAAGCCTCGTGCTGTCAGCGATCCGGTACGACGGACTATTTGAAATGCCGCCGACAGGGCGTTTGCCACAGGCCGAGCTAGAAACGCTCGTGCAGTGGGTCGAGCGCGGCGCCTTCTGGCCGGACACGAAGACCGTGCCGCTCATTCCTTCGGCTGACGCCAGGCCGAACATCCAGCAATTGGCACAATCTCATTGGGCGTGGCAGACTCCACAACGTCACCCCGTCCCCGATGTAGTGCATGCCGACTGGCCACGCACATCGATCGATGCGTTTCTACTGTCCAAGATGGAACAGCATGGTCTTGGTCCGGCGAACGATGCACCATCCTATCAGTGGCTACGGCGCGTCTATTTTTGTCTGACCGGTCTTCCGCCGACGACTGAAGAGGTTCAGGAGTTTGTCGAAAGCGATTCATTGGCGCGGCGGGAAGAAATCGTTGATTCGCTGTTGGCATCTCCGCGTTTCGGCGAACACTGGGCGCGCCATTGGCTCGATCTGGTCCGATATGCGGAAACGTACGGACACGAATTCGATTACCCGATTCCCCATGCCAGCAACTATCGGGACTACATCATTCGGGCCCTCAATTCCGACGTTTCCTACGATCGATTGATTGCTGAGCACATTGCTGGCGATCTGCTGGATCCGCCGCGGTTGAATCCAGAGGAAGGCTTCAACGAATCGCCGATTGCGACTGCATTCTGGTTCTTTCATGATGCCACGCATGCGCCTGTCGACGTGTTGGGAAACGAATCGAATCACACCGATAACCGCATCGACGTAATGAGCAAGTCGTTTTTGGGATTGACCGTTGCCTGCGCACGTTGCCACGATCATAAATTCGACGCCATCACGACCGAAGATTATTACGCACTTGCGGGGATCATCAACAGTTCCCGGCGTGATCTTGTTCAACTGGATCCACACGGTGCGATTGCGTCGGCCGTCGCCAGCCTGAACGCTCTGCAATCCCCGATCCAACAGGCTGTGCAAGCGGCTCTTGCGCAAATTCCCGGCGGCCAGCAAGAGTCCCTGCAACAGTCGTGGATAGAACAGTTAAGTCACCAGCTGGGGATCGCCGACAATGACGTGGCGCAGTCATCGCCGTCCGAAGGATCTGATAGTGTTGATCACAACAACTGGCAGGCCGCTGTGGCAGACCCGCGATTAAATTCGCCACAACATCCGCTCCATATGTTGTATGTCGCATTGCACATGTCAGCGGAGCCTGACAAGTTCGCCGAGGTCCAACGTGCTGCTGCGGACCAGACCCGAGACGCCGCCGATAGTCGCTCCGGGGCGCACACATACGCGAAGTTCACCGATGGCTGGCCCGCCGGGTGGCGCGCCAGCGGCCCCGCGTTCTGTGAGTCATGCGATCGAACCCCGCATTATGTGTACGTCAACCACCACCTACAGCTCCACCATGCGAAGGTCGCGTCCAGCCGCTTGGTGACGCGTCACTTGCAGGGCACCCTAAGGTCCCCGGACTTTGAGATTTCTGCACCGTTCGTTCATTTTCGCGTACGTGGCGATTCGGTCCAGCTGCGAGTCGTCATCGACGGCTATTTCATGAACGACTACCACCAGCTGCTGTTTTCCGGATTACGTGCCGATGTGAAGAACGCCGAGACCTGGACCTGGGTAACCCTTGGCGGAGATCTGGGCCGATATCATGGCCATCGAGCCTACTTGGAAATCGTGGATAGTGGCGATGGTGAAATCGAAATCGATGAGGTCGTTTTTTCCGATCGAGCCAAGATAATCGATCCGCCGGACGCGGTAGTCCGGGAACTCTTGCAGCACGACTACGAATCCTGCCGCGATCATGTTGCAAAAATGTTGGCGTCAAGAATCGCGGCAGCGGTCGCGAATTGGCGCGACAGCGGCGACGAATTGAACGACAACGACTGTGAGATCATCAATTGGGCATTAAGGCATGATTTGTTTCCGGCCATTCGCGAGTCATCAGCGATCGTCGAATTGTCACAGAAGTGGCAAGCGTTGGCCGACGCGTGTCCGAACCCGGATTTGGCCCTCGGGTTGTGTGATGGCCCGGGTGAGGATGCACATGTCTTTGTACGAGGGAATCACCGCAACGTCGGCAAATTGGTGCCACGACGATTTCTGGAGGCAGCTGGCCAAATCGATTCCGTGTTCGCCAAAGAGGGGTCGGGAAGATTGCAGCTGGCAAAGAAATTGACCGCCAGCGACAATCCGCTCGTTTCCCGTGTAGCCGTCAATCGGATTTGGCAGCACGTGTTCGGTGAAGGCCTCGTCGCGACGGTGGACAATTTTGGCGTCCAAGGAGAGCAACCCAGTCACCCGGAACTTTTGGATGACTTGGCTGTGCGATTTCGCGAAGATGGCTGGTCCATCAAACGGCTGTTGCGCGAGCTCGTTACGAGTCATGCCTTTGCGATGAGCACCGTCGCGGATCCCCGGGCGGAGGAGATCGACCCGGCGAATCGGTACCTGCACGCGATGCGATTGAGGCGTCTCTCTGGCGAAGAGATTCGCGACGCAATGCTACTGATCTCAGCCAGTTTCGACGATCAAATGTACGGGCCCTCCGTTCCCGTGCACTTGACATCGTTCATGGAAGGCCGTGGGCGGCCGGGATCGAGCGGGCCGCTCGATGGGGCGAATCGCCGGAGCATCTATCAGGAAGTGCGTCGCAATTTTTTGTCACCTTGGATGTTGGCGTTCGACACACCGGTTCCCGCGTCGACGCTGGGGCGTCGCAATGTGTCGAACGTCCCCTCTCAAGCCTTGACATTACTCAATGACCCGTTCGTGCACCTGATCGCTAAACGCTGGTCGGAAATCACCTCCACAAAGCTCCCCGATGCAAACGAATCGCGATACGTCGGGATGTATCTCGCCGCGTTTGGCCGAAATCCGACCCTAGACGAAATCGAAACACTCAATGGGTTTCTTGACGCGCAAGACCAAGCCTATCAACAATCCGGCAAGTCGCCCGATGAGGCCATGAGATTGGCTTGGCGAGATTTGGCGCATACGCTGCTGAATACCAAGGAGTTCATCTATGTGCGCTAGCGACACCGCATCGAAGTTGCGGAGCATGCATGTAACAGATGCGATGGCTGCCAGTTAGATATGGGCGTGGGAGAGGTTGGACGGCGTTGGCATGGTCCGACGAGAAGGTGGCGGTTCGATGAAAGATGCGAAAATGCAACAACAAATTGGACGGCAACATTGCGGGCGATTTGCGGCGAGACCACTAAACCGTCGTCAGATGCTGGCACGCTGCGCCAATGGATTCGGTGCGTTTGCCTTCACGGCACTCCATGCAGACTGGCAGCCAGCCGCGGCAATTACGGCAGGGGAAAACGATGCCTGGTCGCCCAAACCGACACATTTTCCAGCTCGGGCGCGAAGCGTCATCTTCTTATACATGGATGGTGGACCGTCGCAGGTGGACACGTTTGATCCCAAGCCCGCGCTAGAAAAGTATCATGGGCAGGATCCGAACAAGTTGATCAAGGTCGAACCGACGCAGTTCAACAATAACGGCCTGGTGATGAAATCGCCGTGGACGTTTTCCAAACACGGTGAATGTGGTACGGACGTCAGTGAACTTTTCCCGCATGTCGCCAAGCACGTGGACGATCTGTGCGTCGTCCGCTCGATGGTGTCAAAGTTCTCCGAGCACACGAATGCAAATTACTTCTTGCACACCGGGCATGGCATTGCTGGGCGACCAAGCGTCGGCGCTTGG
>JAGQPD010000695.1 GCA_020426865.1 Planctomycetales bacterium | reverse complement strand
GCTCGGGTTCGTGATCCTGATCGGCACCGTTGTCAATAACGCGATTCTGATCGTGCATCAAGGTCTGAACCTGATGCGCGAAGAGGGAATGCCTCCGAATCTTGCGATCGTCGAAAGTGTCCGCACGCGGATTCGCCCGATTTTCATGACCACCCTCACGACGCTTCTGGGCCTGTCGCCACTGGTGTTGTTCCCGGGTGCCGGCAGCGAATTGTATCGGGGGCTCGGTAGTGTGGTGCTGGGCGGATTGCTAGTGTCCACAATCTTCACGCTCGTCTTCGTTCCCACGTTGTTCAGCCTGATGCTGCAACTGAAAGGGAACTTGACACGAACGCTCGGTTTCACCCATCACACCCCGGTGAGCGACGAATTTGCGGACGAAGTCGAGGTTGCCCGGGCAGCCATCTGAGGCGACGCGCTTCGGGCGACCATTTCCGGTACCATTTTCCGCCTTGCCCCGCCGGGAATTTCGGGCTTGAATCGCTCCGAATTCTCAGTTTTTGATTATGATGGGTTCGAAGCCTACAAACTTGGCGGATGTGGATCGGCCCCGCAATAACGCGAGTGGGATACGACATGTAGGCGTAGCCAGAGTTAGATTCCGACACAATTAACTGCGGAGTAGCGGCATGAGGGGAAAGCGGTATCTTCGGACAATTTGCATCCGTTGCCGGACCAGGGATATTCGGACACTGATGGTGTTGGTGGGACTCGTGTTGTTCTCGACGACTACCTGTTCGGCGATCTCGCTGGACCAGATCGATGACTTTCAAAGCGGGAGCACATTGGGCTGGCAGGGGGGATCTCCGAGTGCCGTGGCAAATGCCGGGCCTAATGGGGCTGGGGATTTTGCTCTGCGTCAGGTCGCAACGGGATCGGGCGGCTTTGGAAGCCGGCTGATCGTTCACAACAGTGCTCAATGGCAGGGGGACTGGACCGCCGCTGGCATCGAACAGATTTCACTCGATGTCCGTAATCCCAACAACATTCCACTGTCGCTGCGCCTAGGGATTGCTGGCCCCGGCGGCGTCAGCGGTGGCGGAACCGGAGACGTGTGGGTCACCCCCCCGATGTCCATTCCCACTGGTGATGTTTGGCAAACGGTAGTCTTCGACGTCGCACCGGACAATTGGATCAATGCCGATCTTGGTACAGACATCAACGCGGCGTTGGCGGCGGTCAGCGAGATGCGAATTTTGCACAATGCGAATGTCGATTATCGGGGAGCGGTTGTCAACGCTTCCATGTTCATTGACAACATCAAACCGCTTGCGGCGGTAATAGGATTGCCGGGGGATTACAACGGCAATGGCTCGGTCGACGCGGCCGACTACACCGTATGGAAGGACAATTTTGGCTCGTCGTCGGACCTGGCGGCCGATGGCAACGGTAACGGCACCATCGACGCAGCCGACTATACGGTTTGGAAAGATAACTTTGGAAACGGCGGTCCGGGGATTACCGCCGTCCCGGAACCAACATCATGGATTTCGCTACTCGTTGTGGCGGCAGCCATCTATTCGCAACGGCGCCGCTAGAGGCGATTGTGGCGGCAACTCGATACAGGGCTTGGACTTTCGGCGAATCGCTTGGTTGACATCGCCGCTACTCGGCATTACCATCTGTAGTAGTCACTTGGTGACTGTGAACAGAGGCAATGAGAGGGTCCCATGTCTTGGCAGATCGCCACATCCGGGCTACCGGTGCGCAGCGTTTCGTTCGTGCTGGTTTTCATCATTGTCGTCGGGGTAGGTCCCGAACCGGCAAGCGCTTTGGATCCGTCCAGCCCGCAAGTTCGCTCGATGATTGGGCGGGCAAAGACGTATCTTGAATCACGTCAGGCGGAGGAATCGCGGCTGGGTGGTCGTTGCCTGGTCGGGGCCGTGTTCATGAAGGACGGCCAAAAGAATCATCCGCTGGTGATGGAAGCCGTGGAGGCGTGTCGGGAGGCATCACGGGCGACGGACGTCAGCTACGACGTGTACAGCCTGGGAATCTCGATCATGTTCCTGGTCGATTTGGACAGTGAGGAGTACCGTTCCGAGATCCAACGGTTGCTGGACCGGTTGATGCGGATCCAGAAGGACTTTGGCGGCTGGGGTTACACGAGTGGCCCAAGCGTACTCACTGGCGACACATCCATGACACAATATGCCGTCCTCGCGTTGTGGACGTCGCATCAACGCGGATATGTACGTTCGTCCGAGCCGGTACAGCGAGTTGCGGCCTGGCTACTGCGAACGCAGGACCCCAGCGGAGCGTGGGGATACCAAGGGAGGGACCCGGGCGAATACACGCGCATTGAACAATCCGAGGTCCGCCACTCCTTGGCCGCGGCGGGACTGGGGAGCACGTACATGTGCGCCGATATGTTGGGGATGGCAAAATCGATGGTCGGCCGGCGGGGGCGTTCGTCGCCGGAAAACAGCGACGCGGAATTGCCACCTGCGCTGAAGCTTGTTGTCGAAGAGAGCGGAACGAAGAAGCTGGCCGGAGGCCGAGTCGATCCGTCCGTACTGTCACGTGCGATACGCGATGGCAACACTTGGTTTGAAAAGAACTTTACGATCAAGACCGAAGAGTGGAATTACTACTACCTTTACGGGCTGGAAC
>JAGQPD010000694.1 GCA_020426865.1 Planctomycetales bacterium | reverse complement strand
TAGACCAGTGCCGGGCCGACCTGTAGCCGGATAGCATCGAGCACGCGCGGCAGCACCTGACGAAAGATCACATTCCATATCACCTCGGCTTGTGAAGCACCCAGCGTGTTGGCTTTGTGGATCAATTCGTCCGGCACGTCATTGCGCGAGGCTTGAAACACGGCCTGTGCCAATGTGGGCATCACGCCAAAGGCGATCATTGCCACGAAAAAACCGAAGTTAACGCCCACCAACGCAAAGAATACGGCCAACATTGCCGTCGGCGGGATCTTGGCCAGAAATGTCAGCGGTGGCAACAATAACGCTTCGACGACTGTGTAGCATCCCATCGCCACCCCAATGACGATACCGGCCAGGCAACCGATCCCCAGTCCGGTAAACAGTCGCTTGAATGACGCGATGGAATCAACCAACAGCCAACAATGCCCATCGTAGTCCACGGTGTCGGGCGCCAAAATCTTGTGGACGCCCCCGGCCAATTCCTTCCAGCCAGGTACCGTCGTTTGATTTGGGTTCTTCGCGTAGCGGCTCTGCGAAATCCCTGTGTAGGTCAGCGCCAGTAGGACGAACGCGACGATCCCCAGGACTATGCGGGTGCGCTGGCTAATCGGTCGACGAATCATTGGGCGTCCTGCACCTTCTTGATATAGGAAGCATCAAATCTCAAGTTTGCGTCACCACTGCCATAGACGATTGTCGGTTCTTTGTCGACCATGCCGTGACTGCTACAAAATCCTACGACTTGCTGCATGATCTCCGGAAGCTTGTCGCCCGTGAACAACTCAGTTCCCAGCTCCGGTGTTTCGTAGAAGTCCGTTTCCTTGACGATGACGTTCATGTCCTCGAGCGTCAGATCGGGCGCGAATTTGGCCGCCAGCGCTAATAGTGTCTCATCCCGCGTCAAGCTATCATCGATCATCTTCGATACTTGGTAGTATGTATCGATCACGGCACAAGCGAACTTGTCGCCCCCAGGCTGTTCCAGCGACTGCTCGGCGACCGCCACCATATCAACGATTTCGCCAGCGATCGTGCTGGAGTCAAACAGGCGCTTCGAGCCGTTGACCTTTCGCAACGTTTCCAGTACGAACGGATTCCAGACGACGATGGCCTTCGTCGTGTCGGGATCCGTTTGCATCGCCACCGCCGCATCTTCGGGGGCCTTGTCCGTAAATTGATATTCCGCTTCGTTCTTATTGTTCAGCTGCAAATTGCGAACAAAACAGTATTCCGACACGCTCCGACCGAGGCCATAAACCTTGTGACTTTTCAATTCATCCAGGTCATTGATGCCGATCACAATGCATGCATCGGCACCGTTACTGGTGCTGGTTGGCAGCACGGCCACTGACGACCGCCCTAGCGATGGGCTGAGAATATCCATGTTTGTAATGCACACGGCGTCGACGTCACCGTTGCCATATTGTTTGATGCAGCTATCGTAATCCAACTGTTTCAGGACGATATCGACCCCCCACTTTTCTTCGATCGGTCCCATCTTGCCGGCGTCCTTGTCGATCAATTTGTTGGCATGGGCCACGCCGAAGACCGACCAGCTGGGATATTCGCTCCATGCCAGGCTAAACGACGGGATGTCACCACTACTACCGCTACCGCCGTTTTTGGTGTTGCATCCGGCGACGGCCACTACCGCAAGTAGCAAACTCGCTAACCAGTGTTGGTAGCTAGGTTGTTTGCTGGTGTCGTTGTTAAGCATTTTGCATCTCCTTCCATTAAGGCTAGTTGAATTCATGTTCGCTGACGTCGCGTTGACGACCGATGGCTTCGGTTCGTTCTTCGGCACGACGTGCGACCGAAATGGTCTCGTCCAATTCCGCTCGTAGTTGCGACAGTTCCGACTTACTGCGCCGTGACGCTACGCTGTTAAGCTGCTGGACGACGTTCTCCAAGTATTGCACTGATTGAATCACCTCCCCGATCAATTCTTCGCGTTGGCGCATTGTCGTCTGACGACTGATACCCTGTTGTTGCTGTGATAATGCGTACAATTCATAGGATCGCTGCAGGTGTTCGACGCACAGGTGGAACATACGGTCGACGCCATCCATGACATCGTGGGCCGCCAAGGTAATCTTGCCTTCGCGAATGTCCTTGGCGAGTGTGTCGTATAGATGTCGCAATTGTGTGAGGCAAACTTCCGTGCGGGGATCTTGGTCGGTGAGCAAGCGTTTTGCCAATTCCTCGAGTGCCGAATCTTTTTGTTGTTGCTGTTTTTGGAGTACGTAGTCGTATGCGCGCTGGGTCAGGTTCTCCAGGCCGAAGATCAACCGTGTTGCGAACATCCCCGCCCCCCCCAAGATACCGGCAACGCCGGCAAAATTGAAGACGGCATTGCCTCCCACCGCCCAGGAGGCCAACAGTGCCGTCAGGCCGCCGACCATGGGCAGCAGCGTCGACGGCGAGGCAAACAAGTCGAGGTATACCTTGCGTTTGACACTGTCCATGGCTAATAGGGCAACTCACCCAACTTGAACGTCACCGATGTCGAGCCACTCGGTTTGCCGGCGACGGCCCGCACGCGATTGGGGGCCACGCCCGCCTCGACGAGGTATTCCTCGGCCGCCTTGGCCCGGGCACCGGCGAGCGTCTGATTGGCCTGCGAATCGCCAGCCAGCGCAGCATTCCCCTGGACAATCAAATAGTAACGGGGCCAGTTCTGCAAGTCCTTCGCCAATTGGTCCAACGTCGCCTGGCTTGATTCCGTCAAGTCGCTGCGACCGCGCGGGAAGACCAGGCGATTGATCGACAACGTCCCCACCGGCACCAACTCATTCCATTGCTGCTCCGATAAGTCCGGCAATTTGACCTGATCGTCACGCAGTGTTTCCGAGGAAATCCCTGGATGAAAATCGCTGGATTGCAGGTGAGCCAACAACTTGTCGTAAAACAAGATGGTCGGTTTGCCCCCCGTTGGGTCGCGACCGATCGCCTTGGTGCGCAACAAAACTTGCGTGATGTCCGTGATCATGTCCTCCAATAACTGGATCGACCCGGCCGGACGTAGTCCCAGATGCGCAAAATTTTCTTGCGTGTTCTTCCACCAGATCCCATCCACCAACGCCTTGGCACGCTCCGCCGATAACGGCGTTCCCAAGCTCTTGCCGTCGGAAATGACGAGCGACTCCATGCTGTCCCGATAGTCGTAGGCCGCGCGGAAGTAACAGGCAACAACGTCCTGTACCTCCGCTTCGTGCTTCACCAAATAGTCGCGGCTGACCACCAGACAATCGACAATCTTGCCACGAAACTCCTCGCTCCCCAGAATCTTGTGCAGCTTGTCATTTTCGCTCAACATTTGCGATACGTATGGCTCCCATAAGACATACACGTCATGGGCGTCCGGTCGTGAATCCCGATACAGTTTTACTACGTCCGGAGCATCCTTGGCGCCGACGAACGGATTGCCGCTCAACCGGTCAAAACTGAATCGATCCATCATTACCCGAGCCAATGTTTCACTGGGCGAATCTAAAGTGGCCACGATCCGCGTCTCCGGCCGATTCAACGAATCGACGTCGGGGAATACCTCGCGATACCCTACCATCGCGTCCGCCCCACGCGATTCGTCTAAGACCGCCACAATCGTCGCCGGCTGGTCGTCACGCTCCGCCAACACGTTGATCAAGGCATCCACCGGAAACGCCGCCATCTGCACGTCCCCCTTCGCCAACGCCTCTATCCGCTCGACATAGTCCGCTTGATCGTCAACCAATTCCACCTTGATCTTCTTCTGCGACAATTCCTCGCGGAACTTCGCCGATCGCAAGACCGCATAGCCACTGAACGAGTCCAGCGATAAATGCACTGTCGCTCGATATTGCGACGTAGAACTGGTACTGTCAATCGTCGTTCGCTGACGGTCCTCCGCCGCCTGTTGACGCCAAGGTTGGACAAAGAACTTCCACGTTGCCGCCAAAGCCGCAAAAATGAACAGCCACACCAGGCAGACCGCTAACAACTTGCCCTTAGACAATCTTTCTTCCCCTTTCGCTCTGGCCCGCCCGCGGCATCCGATCGATAGTGTACATATGTATGTTTATTTGGGTTTGCGCCGGAGTTGGCGTATCCGTACAGATTAGCGGCCACGGCGGAAGATGACCAGCACGGCAGATAGGATCGCCACCAGCCCCAGCACCACCAACAGGCAGAGCGAGCCCAGGCAGAGGAACCCAAGCGTTTCGGACGACGAGCCAGGTTGCCGCTGCGGATAATGGTACGCGCCATCGGAGCGGTACGCCGTGTCTTGCGGCTCGATCGGATCGTTGCCGCTCTCGGCCAGCGCCTCCAGTGCCGCACTGGCGACCTCAGTGGGGATGCCACTGAGCATGTCGAAATCGGATTGCCCTGTTTCGTCGCTGTCGCTGCTCGTTTCCCCAAAGACCGCCGAAATCGCCGCGGTCAATGAAGCGGGATCATCGGCACGGCGGTACGAGTGGACGCGGGTAGCCAGGCTGTGGTTTTGCGCCATATCAACGCCGATCACGTCAATCGTGATGCCGCGCCCGAGCACATCGGGCAAGATGGCATCGAGAAAACCAGGGTCGCTTGCTTCACCGTCGGTGACGACGAGTAAGCGATAGTTGCCGTAGTGTTCCTTATCACGGACTTGGAGCAATGCATCGGCCCCTTCCTTGAGGACCTGTCCGAGGGGCGTGCCGCCGGAAGCCTGGATGCCGGCGACTGCGCGTCGGACATTGTTTTGGTCCAGTGGGCCGAGCGGCACGACCCAGCGTTGGCCGTCGCCGGCGCCGTTGAGGACAATGATCCCTATTTGGGCATCGTCGTCCAATTGGTTGACAACGGTAGCCAGTGCCGACTTGGCGGCGTCAATTTTTCGGGTGCCCCGCATGCTGCGCATCGATTCATCCATCGATCCGGAATCGTCGAGGACGACCACAACATGTTGGTTTGCCAGCACTGGCGCCGCAGCGGCAGCCAGGGCCGAGGCGGCAAGTGCCAGGGAGAGCACAAAGTGGACGCTCATTCTTCCTGCAGCAACATACATAGTAATCTCCAGCCGCGTGGTGGATGCGTAGGCGCAACGGTGACCGTCATCCGTCGCGCGATGCACGACGGCTAGAAGTCGAAATCGGATGCTTTCAGCGCCTCAGCGGGGACGCGAACAATCCGGAATTCGACCCGCATATTCTTCATTGCCTCTTCGATGCTCTGTGGCTTGGGGATCACAGGTTCCAGGATACCGGCCCCGACCGGTTGAAGCTGGGAAGCGTCGAGGTTGATACCTTGTTTTTTGGCGAAGGCGATCACTTCGTCGCGTACGGCATTGGCGCGGGCGAACGACAAGTTCAGTGCAGCTTGCATGGTCTCGCGGGGTTTGAATTCCGTCCCTTCGAACTGCCCCGCCTTGATCATTTCGGTAAGTTCTCGGATGGCGTCGGTATTCAAGGGCCGGCCATTCAGGAAGTACTCATAATTGCCAGGGCGGCCCTGTTGTTTGATCACCCCTTTCTTGATCCCGGCCTTGATCATTTCTCGAAGGGTGAGGGTGGGATCGGAGTGGCCGCGAATTACGACGACGGCGTTGCCGAATTGGGAGGCCTGTTGGATGGCATGGCTGAATTCCGCGCCGTAACGATCGGCGGAGAAGTCCGATTGATTCGGTTCAAAGTTGATGGTGAAGCTGACGATCGTGGTGTCATCGAGCTGGGATTCGGGTGAAAAATCGAGAATCTCGGCATTAATGCGACCGGCACCGCTTCCCGCCGCTACGGGCTTGAGCCCGGCGGCCGTGGCGATCTGTTGGTAGTTCAAGCCCGGTGGATCAAAGCCGCGTCGCGATTTCGCGTAGCCCCATTCCACCGCCATATCGAGGGCCGCTTTGGTCTTGGCGTCAAAACCGCTGGCGTTCCCCTTGTCCTCAAAGAACGCAACTTGTCCCGGTAAACCGACAAACGTGCAGTCGAGCAGCAGTCCATGGGCGTCGACTTCGAGCGTGGGGAGGACTTCGGTGCCAAAAATATCTTGCGACATCTTCAGTACGCTGCGATATTCAGGTGACAGTCGCTTGGTATCTTCAAACGACTTTCGCATTGCAACCACGGTCTCCGTGCTCTTCAAGTATCCAGTAACGAATTTATCCACCTCCTCACGATGAGACTCGTACCAATCCGACCGCACCGCATAGACATCGGCGATGGAGCGTGACATTTGTTGCGTCGAGTTGACAACGTGGGCACCTTTTACGGTCCCTTCAGCGCCGTTGCCCACGCTGTCAAAACCACCGGTCAAACCGATCATGTCGGGGGTGATCACGCAGCAGGCGTCAACCGACGCATCATCGCGAAATTTTTGTGCCGGGCCCTTGGCGCCAGTCAATTCGTCGACCCAGACGATCTCGACCTCATCGCGTTTAATCTGAGCCGCTGCCAGCGAGTCATACAGCAGACCGACATGTGGGCCACCTTGTTGGCAGGCGATACGGATTTTTTTTCCTTGACCTCGCAAATCATTCAGCGACCGGATGTTTTCGCGGCCGACGATGTGATCCCCCGCGCTCCACGATAACTGCAAAATCACTACCGGCTTGGTGCCCGGGTCGCTCCCGAGAACCTCGCTGGCCTGACCCAACATCCGCATCGTGCCGCGCAGGAAGGGGGTCTTGCCTTCGACGTAGTTCTTCACTTGTTGGATGAAATCATCGCCGGGCGTGAGTTTGAGATTGAGTCCGGCGGTGCCAAAATTGGAGTTCTTTTGTGTCGTCAGGCCGCCGTTGGCATGAAAAGTTGCCACGTCGCCGCCCCAAGTAATGTATGGAACCTCCAATACTTGTCCGTCGCGCACCGCTTGTTTGCGGACGTTTCCGACGAGTTCGGAGAATAACTGCTGTGACCAAGCGCTGCTGGCAAACGCCATCATGGTTACGGTCAACAGCCCGACGGTGGCAATGCGCTTCATGGCTACGCTTCTCCCATGGATCTTACACCGGATCTTGTTAGTTGATCGAACCGCATTATTAAGCACGTGACAGGACAAGTCAAACCGGCTTATTCTGCCAGAGTCGATGCGAATCGCTTACCGATGCAAACAACTTTGCACAAACGATCGATCCGCAGATCTATTCGCTGGGGTGGTGGGAATCTTGGTGAAAATCACCGCGCACACGTCGAGCTCAGTTGCGCCACGCATAGCGGAGGATGCAAAACAGGGCACTGAGCCCGTCGCGGATTCCGATCTTCTTGCCTTCTTCCCAAGAACGAGCTTGGTAGCTGATCGGGCGCTCGACGACTCGGCACTTCATCCTCGCCAGT